>JBQELM010000194.1:0-4863 GCA_052103915.1 Mycetocola sp.
GCCGTTGACTTGCCCGAGTTCATCGCGCCGTAGCGGAAATAGAGTTTTGCCATCAGAGGCTGATGTCCAGCACGTCAGCGGTCCGACGCATCGATTCGGCTGCGCGCTCGGGGCTGTCGTTGAGGGTGGTGCCGTAGCTCGGGATCATGCGGCGGATGCTGGGCTCCCACTCCGCAATCTGGTCGGGGAAACACCGCGCCAGCACGTCGAGCATGATCGGAACGGCGGTCGATGCACCGGGCGATGCGCCAAGCAGCCCAGCAATGGAACCGTCGGCCGCAGAGATGACCTCCGTGCCAAACTGCAGCACTCCGCCCCTCTTTTTGTCCTTCTTCATGACCTGGGCGCGCTGACCGGCGACGATGCGGTACCAGTCCTTCGGCTTCGCCGTCGGCATAAAATCCTGTAACTCGGCGAACTTGGTCGCCTTGCTTGCCGTGAGCTGCGAGAGCAGGTACTTGATCAGGCCGGGGTTGTCCTTGGCGACGGCGAGCATCGGAATCAGGTTGCCCGGCCGGACCTGCGCCACAATGTCGCTCAGCTTGCCGTTTTTGAGGAAGCGGGGGCTGAACCCGGCATACGGTCCAAACAGCAGACTGCGCTGTCCGTCCACCATGCGGGCGTCAAGGTGGGGCACGGACATGGGCGGGGCACCAACCTTGGCCTGGCTGTACACCTTGGCTTCGTGTGCGGCGACAATGTCCGGGTTGTCCGTGCGCAGGAACTCACCGGAGATCGGGAAAACGCCGTAGCCCTTGATCTCGGGAATGCGGGCCTTCTGCAGCAGTTTCAGCGCCCAACCACCCGCACCGACAAAGACGAACCGGGCGTTCACCTGACCGGGCGTCCGCCCCAGCAGGTTGCGGTAGCCGATTGTCCAGGTTCCGTCCTTCTGCTTGCGCAGCGAACGGACCTCGTGGTCGGTGCGCAGCTCGGCGCCAGACTCCACAACCGTGTCAAAGAGCTGACGGGTCAGCGCACCGAAGTCAACGTCCGTTCCGGCGGGGATTCGGGTAGCCGCAAACGGCTCACCCGCCCGGCGACGGCGCATCAGGAGCGGAGCCCACTGGTTGATGACCCGGCTGTCCTCGCTGTACTCGATCCCCGCGAAAAGGGGCTGCTCACGCAGGATCTCGTAGCGGCGGCGCAGGTAGGCCACATCCTTCTCCCCCGTGACGAAGGTCATGTGCGGGGTGGTGTTGATGAAGCTTCCCGGAGCGTCAAGCTCACCGGCCTCCACCAGGTGCGCCCAGAACTGGCGGCTCAGCTGGAACTGCTCGTTGATACCGATCGCCTTGGCCGGGTTGATCACACCGTCGGGCCCTTCGGGCATGTAGTTCAGCTCGCAGAGAGCCGCGTGTCCCGTCCCTGCGTTGTTCCACGGGTTGGATGACTCCTGGGCGACCTCGCCCAGCCGCTCAAAAATCTGGATCGACCAGTCGGGCTGCAACCGTGAGATCAGCGAGGCAAGTGTGGCGCTCATGATTCCGCCACCGATCAGGACAACATCGACCGTTTTCTCCGAGGACATGGCCCCTAGTCTATGCCTGCGCAGGGCAGACAGCAGACGGCTCCCGCACAGCAGCCTCTGCCGTGCGGGAGCCGTCGAATCGGTCGTTTAGGCCGTTGCTGCGGCGCGCTGCGCCACGATGACCTCCGCGATCTGCACGGCGTTGAGTGCCGCACCCTTACGCAGGTTGTCGTTGGAGATGAACAGCGCAATTCCGTGGCCCTCAGGGGCCGCCTGGTCGGTACGAATGCGGCCAACAAAGGACGGGTCACTTCCCGCTGCCTGAAGCGGCGTCGGAACCTCACTCAGCGCAACCCCCGGGGCCGATGCGAGCAGCTCCGTTGCACGCTCGGGGCTGAGCGGGCGGGCGAACTCGGCGTTGATCGTCAACGAGTGGCCGGTGAACACGGGCACACGTACACAGGTTCCCGACACCCGCAGGTCCGGAAGGTCAAGGATCTTGCGGCTCTCGTTGCGGAGCTTCTTCTCCTCGTCTGTCTCCGCCTGACCGTCATCAACGATCGAACCGGCCAGCGGGATCACGTCGAAGGCGATGGGGCGAACGTACTTCACCGGCTCGGGGAGGGTGACGGCTGATCCGTTGTGGACCAGATCAAGCAGCGCGCCGGAGTTGACAGCGACGGTGGCCTGCTCGGCCAGTTCCTCCGCACCGGCGAGGCCGGAACCTGACACGGCCTGGTAGGTGCTGACGGTGAGGCGCTCAAGCCCCGCCTCGGTGTCGAGTACCTTCAGGACCGGCATCGCGGCCATGGTTGTGCAGTTGGGGTTGGCGATGATGCCGATCTCTGCGTTGGCGATCGCGTCGGGGTTCACCTCGCTGACCACAAGCGGAACACGGGGGTCCATGCGCCAGGCGCTGGAGTTGTCGACCACAAGCGCACCGGCCTCGGCAAAGCGGGGGGCGTGCGCGCGTGAACCGGTCGCACCGGCGGAGAACAGCGCAATGTCAATGCCAGACGGGTCTGCGGTTGCCACGTCTTCAACGGTGTAGTCCTGGCCGCGGAACGTAATCGTGGTTCCTGCGGAGCGGGCCGTCGCAAAAAAGCGAATGTCTTCGATTGGGAACTCGCGCTCCTCAAGCAGGGCCCGCATGACCTTTCCGACCTGGCCCGTTGCACCAACGACGCCAAGGCGCACACCGTTTGACATATTGTTCCTTTACCTGGGGAGGGGACGGACGGCCCGTGGCCATCCTCGTATGTGCTCCCTAGCTTAGGGCTCGGTATATGCGTCAGGGCACCGTCCAGATGGACGGTGCCCTGACGGTTGTTCAGGTACCGCGTCAGCGCTGCTCATCGTGGCAGCGCTGCGGCGGTTCTGTGTGGCGGACCTAGCGGCCGGTTCCTGCGTGGACGACTGCCTCGACGTCACCGTCAAGACCAAAGGCCGTGTGGATGACACGAGCCGCCTCGTGGATGGTGTCGGCCCTGGTGACAACGGAAATGCGAATCTCACTTGTTGAGATCATTTCGATGTTGATCGACGCCTGGTGCAGAGCATCAAAAAGCTTGGCCGATACACCGGTGTTTGCTTTCATTCCGGCACCAACAAGCGCCAGCTTGCCGATCTGGTCGTCGTGCTACAGCGTCTGGAAGCCGATCTCGTCCTTCTCGCCGCGGAGCACGGTCAGCACCTGCTGCGCCTCCGACTTGGGGAGGGTGAAGGAAATGTCGGTCAGACCGGTCGCTGCCGCCGACACGTTCTGCACGATCATGTCAACGTTGGCTTCGGTCTTGGCGATCAGCTTAAAGATCTGCGCGGCCTTACCTGGAACGTCTGGCACACCAACGACGGTGACCTTGGCCTCGCTGAGATCGGTGGCGACTCCGGTGACGATGGGCTGCTCCACGTCTTCACCTTCCTTCGGGTTGTAGACGAGGGTTCCCTCGTTGTTGTTGAACGATGAACGGACATGCAGGGTGACGCCGTGGCGTCGGGCAAACTCAACGGCGCGAATGTAGAGGACCTTGGCACCGTGGGCCGCAAGTTCAAGCATCTCTTCGCTGGTGACGCGGTCAATCTTCTGGGCCTTGGGCACAACCCTGGGGTCGGAGGTGAAGATTCCGTCAACGTCGGTGTAGATCTCGCAGACGTCGGCGTTGAGCGCCGCGGCGAGGGCAACAGCCGTGGTGTCTGATCCACCACGGCCGAGGGTGGTGATGTCTTCGGTGTCAGCGCTGAGTCCCTGGAAGCCGGCGACGATGACGATGTTTCCTTCGTCAAGCGCACCGCGGATACGGGTGGGGGTGACGTCGACGATGCGGGCGGCGCCGTAACGACTGTCGGTCCGCATACCCGCCTGGGGGCCGGTCAGTGACGTGGCGTCGTGCCCCATGCTGCGAATGGCCATGGCCAGGAGTGAAACGGAGATGCGCTCACCACTGGACATCAGCATGTCCAGTTCCCGCGGGTCGGGAATGGGGCTGACCTGGTAGGCCAGGTCGAGCAGTTCGTCCGTTGTGTCGCCCATGGCTGACACAGCAACGACCACGTCGTTGCCCGCCTGCCTGGTGGCGACGATGCGCTTGGCGACGCGTTTGATGCTTTCCGCGTCGGCGACGGAGGATCCGCCGAATTTTTGCACAATGAGGCTCACGTATGACTCCTGTTTGCTTGGGCCGAGTTCCCAGTCTAGGGCTCGACGGATCATGCCTGAGGCATGTGATCGGGGGCGAGCTAGGTGAGAGTTGTTCTTCCCTCAAATGCCCGGCCGAGTGTGACCTCGTCGGCGTACTCGAGGTCACCGCCAACCGGCAGGCCGGAAGCCAACCGCGACACCCTAATCTCGAGTGTGTTCAGGAGCCGGCTCAGATAGGTTGCGGTTGCCTCTCCCTCAAGGTTGGGGTCGGTCGCGAGGATCACCTCGGTCACACTGGCGTCAGCGAGTCGCTGCATCAGCGGCTGAATACTGAGGTCGTCTGGCCCGATGCCGTCAATGGGGCTGATCGCGCCACCAAGCACGTGGTAAAGCCCACGGAACTCACGGGTACGCTCAATGGCCGCAACGTCTTTTGACTCTTCGACCACGCAGATGATGGTGTTGTCTCGGCGCGGGTCCCGGCAGATGCTGCAGGTCTCCTGCTCGGAGACGTTGCCACAGATCCGGCAGAACTTGACGTTGTCTTTGACCGTAGCCAGAAGCTCAGCAAGCCGGGTGACGTCAAGGTTTTCGGTCTGGACAATATGGAACGCGATGCGCTGCGCAGATTTGGGTCCGATGCCGGGGAGCCGGCTGAACTCATCAATCAGGTCTTGGATGATGCCCTCGTACACGAACTAGGCCTCTCTCGTGAAGCGAGACGGTGCCGTGTAGGGCTCCTCCTCAAGGTACC
>JBQELM010000195.1:0-4862 GCA_052103915.1 Mycetocola sp.
ATGTATTTGATCATCACGTTGATTCCGGCCGTCACGGGCACGGCAAAGAGAGCGCCGGGGATACCGGCAAGCATCGTTCCCGCCGTAACCACAAGAACAACCGCAAGCGGGTGGACCTTCACGGCCGTCCCCATCAGGATCGGCTGGAGTACGTGCCCCTCAATCTGCTGCACGGCAAGCACGATAATCAGCATGATGATGGCGCTCTGCCAGCCGTTGTAGACGAGGGCGATAAAGACCGCGAGTGCACCCGTGGCAACAGCACCAACGATCGGCACAAAAGCACCAAGGAACACCACAACCGCGATCGGAATGGCGAGCGGCAGTCCAAGGAAAAACGCACCAAGACCAATTCCGATGGCATCAATGGAGGCCACAAGAATCTGGGTTCGGACGTAATTGGCCAGGGTTGACCACCCCGCGATGCCCGCACCATCCACGGCCAGTCGGGCCCGGCGGGGAAACAGGCTGACAACCCAGCACCAGATTCCGCGCCCGTCGATCAGCATGAACAACAGGCAGAACAGGGTCAGCAGTGACCCCGTGGCCAGGTGGCCGAGTGTGGAGCCAACCGAGAGCGCACCGGAGACAAGCATGTTGGAGTCCGCCACAAGCGATCCGATGGACTCGTCAAAGAACGTGGTGATCTGGTCGTCCGTGAGGTGAAGCGGTGACTCAAGCAGCAAACGCTTCAGGTCGCCATAGGACTCGATCGTTCGGTCCCTGACATCACCAAAGCCGTTAGAGATCTGCTGGCTCACCAGATAGATGAGCCCGGTCACAACCGCGAGCGTGCCAAGAATGACAATGGCGATGGCGATACCGCGCGGGACTTTCCATCGGATCAGAACAAGCAGTGCTGGATGAAGAAGTGAGGTCAACAGCAGCGCGATGAACAGCGGGATGACAATCAACCGCAGCTGAGCGATCAGCAGGATCACGATGGCGACTACGGCGATGACGAGGAGCAGTCGCCATGACCACGCACCAGCGATGCGGACTCCGGGAGGAATTGATTCTTCGATCTGCGCGTTTGTCACCGTCGTTGACGGGCGCGGCGCGGCGGGAGTGTCTGTGGTGGCATCGTGTCCGAGCAGTCGGGACAGGAAACCCCTGCGGCGCTTGTCTGGCATGGATCAAGTGTAGGGCTCGGCATATTCCACTGTCTGCGGTTTGCCCTAGTGTCGGTGACATGCCAGATTCGCTCTCAGCCGCCGCCGCACGACGCATCGCTCTGGGTGCACAGGGCTTTGCCCGACCCCGGGCTGCGTCGCCCACCCGACGTCAGCTGGCAAAGACGATTCGAGATCTGGGCGTTCTTCAGATCGACTCGGTGAACGTTTTTGAGCGCAGCCACTATCTGCCGGTCCTGGCACGTGCGGGTGCGTACAGCCGGGCTGACCTTGACGCGCTGACGCATCGTCGAGACTCGGACTTCATTGAGTACTGGGGGCACGAGGCAACGTTCATGCCCCGTGACGCATGGCCACTGTTCCACTGGCGAATGGACGAGGCCAGGGCAAAGGACATGGCTCGTGAAGACAGCTGGGCGCACACTCATTCAGCGGTCCTGACCCGTGTTGCCGATCAGCTGGCCGACCACGGTACGGCAACCGCACGCCAGCTCGGCGACGACGCAGATCGAGGAAAGGGCAGCTGGTGGGGCTGGTCTGACAGCAAGCGAGCCCTGGAGACACTGTTTCGCTGGGGCGATGTGGTCTCCGCAGGGCGACGCGGTTTTGAGCGAGTGTATGCCCCCGCTGTGACCGATGTCCCCGCCGAGTTTCGCACGCGCACCCTGAGCCGTGACGATGCCATCACTGAACTGGTTGCTCGTGCCGCCGATCGTCTGGGGATCGGAACAACAGCAGACATTGCCGACTATTTTCGGCTCCCGACGGCCGACACTCGTCGGGCGCTCCGTGACCTGGCGGATGCCGGGCATGTCCGTGAGGTCAGCGTCCCCGAGTGGACGACGGCGACGGGGCGATCAGCCCCCACCTGGCTTGCCGCATCTGCACGCACTCCCCGTCGGATCACGCGTGATGAGCTGCTCAGTCCTTTTGACCCGGTCGTGTGGGCCCGTCCCCGTGCTGAGCGCATGTTCAACTTCCACTACCGGATCGAGATCTACACTCCAGCGCACAAGCGAGTTCACGGTTATTACGTTCTTCCCGTGCTCCTGGGCGATCAGGTGGCTGCCCGGCTTGATCTGAAGCATGACAGGCCAACCTCGCGGATCCTGGTTCAGTCGGCATGGGTCGAGCCCGGAGCACCGGCAGACACCGCCGAACGGGTTGCTGAGCTCCTGCGGCGCACGGCACTGTGGCAGGGCTCTGACTCCATTGAGGTGGCCGGCCGTGGCTCACTCGCACAGGACCTTTCTGCTGCCCTGTCCGCCTCGACCGGACCGTCGGCGATCCTCGGCTAACCGTCGTTCGCCTCGCTGCGGCGCATCACCCGCTCAATCAAAAAGAACGGCGCCCGTCTCGCTGACAATGTCAGCCGGGCACCGTTCTCTCTGCGCTCAGACGGGATGCGATCCGTCCGGTCCGTGAGTGGGAGAAGCGCTACTTAATCTTCTTCACCGTCACGGTCGACGACTTTGCCTTCTTTGTGTAGGTGGTCTTGTCCATCGTGGCGTAGATCTTGCCGACCCACACCTTCGAGGACTTCACAACAAAGCGACCGTTCTTGTCGATCTTGGCCTTGCCCGCCAGCGTGTACTTCTTAGCGCCGCTGTTCTTGGCGTAGACCTTCACCGTCTTGCCAACAACATCAACGGTGGGCGAAACATAACCGGTGACGGTGCGCTTCGACGACTTCTTTGCGCTGCCGCTGACCGAGTAGACCTGAACCTTCGGGGTGACAACAAGCGTCGACTGGACACTGCTCTTGGCCAGGGTCGCTCCGTCAATCACGACGCGGGATTCGGTGGCCCACTTACCGGCCGGTGAAGAACTGGCACACACAAAACCACGGAAGGTGTTGGTGCCGTTCTTGGGGGTTCCGCCCACAAGCGAACCGGTGATCGGAGACTTGCCCTTCTTCGTCAGCTGCGACCGCAGGCTCCAGTAGCTGGCGTTGACACCGGAGACCTTGACCTTCCAGAACACGTCCTTGCAGGAGGTTGAGGACTTGCTCGCTGTGAACTTCTGCGAGGCCGTCGTAATCTTCTGCGGAGCAACGGTCGTGAGGTTCACCGACTTTGAAGCGATCTTGGTGTAGCCGGAGCGAACAAAGGCGTCAACCCGAACGGCACCACCAACGGGGAAGTCGGCCTTCGGCACGTACACCCGAACGTTGGTCTTGGTTGCACCGGACGCAAGCTGGGCGCTGGTCTGGCTGTACCGAACGGTGTTGCCGCGGCGGAGTTCAAAGTCAACCGTCTCGCCGCCGGTGATGCCGGTGAGAGCAAAGGAGAAGGTGACGTAGTCGTTGGCCGCCTGCGGCTGAACAAGTTTGGTCGTGGTCACGTTGATGGTCCGGCCCGCGGCCTGCGCGGGGGTCAGACCGGCAAACACCAGAGCCATCGCGGCAACAATGCCGACGAGGACGGTGCGAAGTCGCCAGGAGTGTGTGCCGCGTGACGGCGGCTGCGTCAATTCAGTTGTGGGGGTCATAGCTGTTCCTTGTTTCAGGCAATAAAAAACCGACGCACGCTAAAGCGAGCATCGGGTAGAGCCAGCATAGCGTTAACCTTGGCGTTACCTGAACGCTAAAAAGCGGCGGTGCCAGCGCACCGCCGCTTTGTCAAAACTCGGACACCCGCAAACTGAGTCGCAGCGCCACCGGCTCAGCACACGCGCTGTCCTAGAACCCGTCGCCCATCGTCCGCAGCCGCTTGATCCGGTCAGGCAGCGGCGGGTGAGTGGCGAAAAGCCTGTCCATCACGCCGGGCTTCAGCGGGTCGGCGATCCAGAGGTGCGCCATCGAGCTGTTCTGCGTCTGCATGGGCCGGCCGTGATTGCCCAGCTTTTCAAGTGCACTCGCGAGCGCCTCCGGGTGCCGAGTTGTCATCGCCCCGGTAGCGTCCGCCAGGTACTCACGCTGCCGTGACACGGCCAGCTGAATCATGCTGGCCACGAGTGGCGCAATCAGCATGGCAACCAGACCGAGCACGAGCATCACAACGTTTCCGCCGTTGTTTGAGTTGTTCCGGCTCATGCTGCCCCAGAAGGTCATCCGCCCCAGCATGTCCGCGATGAAACCAACCGCAACAACCAGACCAAACACAATCATGGACACCCGGATGTCGTAGTTGCGCACGTGCCCAAGCTCGTGAGCCATGACGCCCTCAAGTTCGGCATCGGTCATGATGTCAAGAAGGCCCGTTGTGGCCGCCACACTGGCGTGCTGCGGGTCGCGCCCCGTCGCGAAGGCGTTGGGGGCCGGGTCGTTGATGATGTAGACCTTGGGCATGGGCGTCCCGGTCGTGATCGCCAGGTTTTCCACGATTCGGTACAACCGGGGGTTGTCCGTCTTCTGGATTTCCTGCGCACCGCTAATCGCAAGCGCTTGTGACCCGGCGGCAAAGTACTGGATAACCGTGTAGATAGCGGCACCGATCAGGGTGCCGTAGAAAATGCCCGAGCTGTTGAACATGAACCCGGCCAACCATCCGAGCGCACCGATGATGACCACAAAGGCCAACACAATAAAGACGGTGTTTCTTTTGTTCTTCGCAATCGCGCGATACATGGGGTGTCTACCTGGAAGTTACTCGGCCGCGCAGGCGCGGAACGGAACGGGTGTGGCGGATATCACTCAGAACTGGACCCGGGGCGGCTCGGCGATCGACGCGGCATCGGCCACCTCAAAGAACTCGCGCTCAGAGAAGCCAAGTCCCTTGGCAAAGAGGT
>JBQELM010000196.1:0-4850 GCA_052103915.1 Mycetocola sp.
CTGGGAGCACACCGAGCCGATCATGACGCAGCTGGGCCTGACCCCCGCCTACGCGGTGTGCGCAAACGGTGCGTTGACGCTTCGTCGGCTGCCCGACGGCAGCTACGAGCGGTTCCAGATCGAGACCTTTGATCCGGGGCCAGCGCTCCAGCAGATCCGGGGACACCTGGCCGACGGCCGGTTCATGGTTGAGCTTCCTGACGGGTCGCGGCTGTACACCAACGGCATGACCGACTGGGACCTGACCCGTGCAACAGAGGTCGAGTTTGAACAGCTGCTCGGCCAGCCCGTCACCCGCATCGTTGTGGTGTCGCCTGAACACAGCGAGGAGGAGTTCCTCCAGATTGTTGAGGCCATTGGCCTGCACCAGGTGGCGTACGCCATTGGCTGGACAGCCTGGCTGGATATCGCTCCGGCCGGTGTGAACAAGGGTGTTGCGCTTGAGCGGGTGCGAGCGTGGCTTGATATCCCCGCGTCCCGTGTGGTTGCGGTCGGTGACGGTCGTAACGACGTGGAGATGTTGGAGTGGGCTGCACGATCGGGGCGGGGTGTTGCCATGGGGCAGGCGCCCGCAGAGGTGCACGCGGTTGCTTCCGAGTCGACGGTGTCTGTTGCGGAGGCCGGGCTGGCGCAGGTTCTCGCAACTCTGCTCTGAGTCACGCCGGTTCTGCCGGATTCGTGGGAGCTGTGCATCTGACCTCTCCCGCTGAAGTGGCGGGCTCGCGCGGCTGGCGTGGTTAGCTGAGCTCAGTCAGGCGGCGGTCCTCATGCGTCCATCGGGTGCCTGCGCCGTCGGTGAATGTGAGTGATGTCACCTTCCACTTGTCACTTCGGCTGTAGGGGCGGGTGTAGTCGGCAATGTCGTTGAGCGGGCTCAGAAGTTCCCACGCCCAGTTGGTGCGTTGCCGGTGCGAGGGGTGAATCCACCGGGCGAAGTATTCACCCGGTGGGCAGACGCTTGCGCTGAACGTGTGCTCGGTTGTGCCGTAGGTCGTCGCCGTGATGACAACGTCGTAAATCGCTGCCGAGGATGAGTTCAGCAGGTTTATTCCGTTGTGGCTGCTCTCATCCCGGTCGGGGTGGACGGCGTAACTCATCCAGGCGGAGATCCCGATGGCCTGGGCCTGGCGTTCACGGCGCTGCTCGTCCTGGCGCATCCCCTGGGAGACCCGGTACGCACGCCACGCCGCGACCAGGGCGATTGCTCCGACGATGACGGCCAAGAATTCTGCAATGACGTCCACGGTGTTCTCCTGTGTGAGTGGGTTTGACGTGTGCCTGGGAGGGTACGTGGCGCAGGAGCGTTGGCGTTGGTGGCGATCACGTTGCTTGTGGGATGTGGTCACCGCCGCCCGCGCGAGGGGCGCGAATCAAATCGCGATTCGACGTGATGCACTGAACAATCCGACCCTCAGGCTCGTATACACTGTGATGCGTGCCGTTTTTTGCGGCATGGGAGGGCTGTCCGAGCGGCCGATGGAGCTGGTCTTGAAAACCAGTGGGCAGAAATGTCTCGTGGGTTCGAATCCCACGCCCTCCGCCAGATCACACCCCCTGACACCCGCAGATGAATGCGGAGGTCAGGGGGTGTGTGTTTCTGGATCGGGGCGTTCATCGCTCGTGTGGCTTGTCGGGTAGAAGCATGGCACCGGTACGCTTGAACCATGAAGGTTCAGGTCACGATTGCCCCCACGGAGACCCGCGTGATCGAGGTTGAGGGGGCGGACTACGCGGCTGCCCGCGCGCAGGCTGATGCGCAGGTCCCGGAGGGCTGGCGGATTCTGCAGGTCATTCCGGAGCGCTAACCCGCGCGGCCACTGTTACGGAGGGCTTACCCGTCGGAAACGGCGACGAAACGCGCCGCTGACACGCTGAGGGGACGTCCCGGACTGCACGTGCACCGACGCCGCCGAGGACGGTTTTCTGCCCGTTCACCACCCGTCAGTGCTGTGCACCGCTGTGCCGATGGGTGGTTCTGTGCCACCGAGAGGCCCCCACCACATGACACAGCTCCACCGCAGATCCACCGCGACGAGGGGTGGCGCTATTGCCGCCGTCGTCGCAACCACGCTCGCGTCCGTCACCCTCGCGGTGATCCCAGCCACCTCTGCCGCTGCTGACGACAAGACCAAGGTCACCGTTGTCGCCACCGGCGGAACCCTGGCCGGCAAGGCGACGGGGCGCGACACTTACACCCAGTACCGCGCCGGAACCTACCCGATGTCCGACCTGCTCGCGCAGATCCAGCCGGAAGTCTCGGCCTTCGCCGATGTTGACGTTGTGCAGTTTGGTAACGCCGGCTCCGGCGGCTACACGATGGCGCAATACCGTGAGCTGACCCTGGCTGTGGAGGACGCGCTCGAGACGTCGGACAGTGTTGTTGTCACGACCGGTACGGACACCATGGAGGAGTTCGCGTACTGGCTTGACCTCACTGTTCAGAGCAAGAAGCCTGTGGTGATCACCGGCGCTATGCGCCCCTGGGCTGCGGGCGACACCGCAGCCGATCGTGGTGTGCTTGGCACGGACGGTCCGGCCAACCTGTTGCAGTCGATTCGACTGGCCGCGAGCGAAGAGACGTATTGCTTTGGCACCGTGCTGTCTTTGAACGATGAGATCCACGCGGCGCGTGAGGTGACCAAGGGCAACTCCACCCGTAACGACACCTTCGTGAGCCGCACGGCCGGTCAGCTGGGCTGGGTTGACGGGGCAGAGGTCACGATCACGCGCGCCCCTGCCCGCATCATGGACTGCCGAAGCAACGACTGGTTCACCCCGTTTGACATGGACAAGATCTCTGCGAGCGACCTGCCGCGGGTTGAGATCTTCTACAACTACCAGGCCGCCGGTGGTGAGGCGATCAGCGCCTTCGCCGACGCCGGTGCCAAGGGCATTGTGACCGCCGGAACCGGTGCGGGCGGTATCTCCAGCGCTGCCGGCGCGGCCCGGACGGCTGCCTCACGCAACGGTGTGTGGTTTGTGAGCACGACCAGGACCGGAAGCGGATCGGTCAGTGGCGGAAGCGGAAACATCATTGCGGGTGGCGACCTGATCCCGCAGAAGGCTCGCCTGCTGCTGATGCTGAGCCGTGCATACACGGATGATGTGGCTGAGGCCAGGTCGTGGTTCCAGACCATCGGTTCGGCGTCGTTTGGTGCGGCCTCCCTCGCCGACGAGGTTGACGCGGGCCCCACCCCCGAGCCGACAACAGAGCCAACGTCTGAGCCGACGGACGGTGCAACGGGGGAGCCAACGACGGAGCCGACGGACGGTGCAACGTCTGAGCCGACCGCGGGTCCCACCACGTCCGATAGCCCGACCCCCGGAGAAAGCGACGAGCCGGGCACGGAGCCGACCGACGGCGAGACCCCCGGCGACGCTGAGTCGGAGGCCCCGGCCGGGTTCCTTGGTGCTGGCGGTAATTCTGGCTCCGGCGGGCTGCTCGGTGAGACCGGTGCAACCACGGGTGCGTTCGCGTTCCTTGCCATGCTGCTGATGGCTGCGGGGGCTGGGCTGTTCCTCCGTCGCAAGCGTCAGCGCGAGCTCAGTCCTCAGCTCTAGTCGCATAGGTCTGTGTGAGCTGAGTCCTCAGCTCTCGTCTTACAGGTCTGTGTGAGCTGAGCCCTCAGCTCACGTCGCACGATCACGCACGCCGGTATCCATTCCGTTACGACGGGGTGGACACCGGCGTGCGGTTGTTTGTGGGGTGCGGGGTGCGGGGTGCGGGGTGTGGAGTGTGCGTTGTGCATGGAGCAGGAGTGTTGGCCGGCGGGAACATGTCGTGTTTTCTCCCTGTCATGGGTATTCCGGTTTTGCCCATGACACTCACGAATGCATAGGGTGTGCCCGGCGCAGTGCGTATCGACGTGACGAACACTGCAGTTCGCCCCCGATCTCGCAACCGATATCGCAACCGATATCGCAACCGATATCGCAACCGATATCGCAACCGCTGTCGTCACCCGCTGTCGTCACCCGCCGCGAACTCCCAATAGGTAACGCCACGACACCTCGACGAACCTCGTGATTCCGCAGAACAGCGCTTAGGGCTGAGGGGGCCGAGCCGTTGACCCACGAACCATGAGTTTGAACGGCAGCGCAACGTCGTCGCCCCCTGCCGAGGACACTGACCGGTCCGATGTCGGCGCCGGTTCACCCAGCTGGTACAGCAGGGACTGCGCAGCCTGTTCACCCTGCTGATCGGGGAACTGGGCCACCGTGCTCAAATCAAAAAAGCGGGCGTGGTCGTGGTCGTCGATTCCAATGACGCTGACATCGGACGGCACACGCAGCCCCAAATCCCGAGCCGCCAACAGCGCGCCGATTGCCATCTCATCCGAAGCCGCCATGATCGCGGTGGGGCGGTCACGCGGAGCACCAAGCAGCTGCTTTGCCGCGCTGTATCCGCCGGGAATGGTGAAGTCGGCACGCTCGATGAGGTCGGCGCGGTCCCCCAGACCCGCGGTACGCATGGCGTTCTCAAACCCCTCGTACCGCAGCGTCGGAACGTGGAAGTCAACGTCAAGCTCGCGACTGCCGCCCAGGTAACCGATCCGGGTGTGCCCCAGAGCAATGAGGTGCTCCGTCGCCAGCTCCGCAATCGCCACATTGTCAACCGAGAGCGTGCTCACCCCGGGGAGGGGGCCGCCAATCGCAACAAGCGGTTTGTTGAGGGCAACAAGCGCGCCGCGCTCCTGCTCCGTGACCTCAACCGACACGGTGATGACTGCGTCCAGCCGCCCACGAAGCAGGAAGTGGTCGAACACCCGCTGCCTGGCGTCGTCGCCGTCGTTGAGTGTGTACAGGCTGAGGTCGTAGCCGCTGCGGGCGAGTCGTCGGCTGACGCCCTC
>JBQELM010000197.1:0-4849 GCA_052103915.1 Mycetocola sp.
CGTGGAGGGGAGTCAGATGGATCCGCGGTTCCGCCGATCACAACAGTCATTGTTTGCCGCCGTATATGAGCTGGCTGCCGTCGGTCCCATCCTTGAGGTTTCGATCACAGAGATCTGTCGTGTTGCAGGCCTGACCCGTGACACGTTTTATCGGCATGCGGCGACACCAGCCGACCTGCTTGCCCAGGCGATGGGGGAGCAACTGGAGTCGGTTACGGTCGGGTCCGTTGATGAGGCCGGTGCCGTACGCCAGGAGCTGGGGTTCCGCGGTGCCGAGCGGCGTCTGCTTGAGCACGTCGCTGAGCACGCCGCCGTGTATCGCGGTGCGATGGCTCCCCGGTTTGTGGCTCAGGTGCGAGCCCGGTTGGAGAGCATTCTGCTTGAGGGGCTTCTTGCCCATTTGCGGGCGCACTCCGACAGGCTCCCCGCCGAACTGGATGCAGGCAATGAGGCCGAACTCCGCATCATGGCTGGGTATGCGGCGGCGGGAACGGTTGGTGCCATTGAGGAGTGGTTGCGGTCCGGGGGCGACGATGTTGATGCGGGTGTGCGCGTGATCCTGGCCGCGTCCTCACCGATCTGGTTTGCCACTACGGGAGAAGCCACGCCCACTATCTGACAAATGTCGAATAGATGTAGGCTGGGTGTACCGCGTTCCACGCGGGCGATATGGGCGACGACGAGGTCGAACACCTGGGCCGACGCCGGTACCGCTGATCTGACAGCACGTGAAAGGACCAGCCATGTCAGTACAGAACTCCCGATTCACCGATCGGATTGTCATCGTCACCGGGGGTGTCTCCGGAATCGGGGCGGCGGTGACCCTTCGACTGCTTGACGAGGGCGCAACGGTTGTCGCCGTTGACGTCTCCAGCGCCAGTGTTGAGCGCTTCACCGCAGAGAACGCCGCTGCGGGTGACCGCCTGGATGCACGAGTGCTCGACGTCAGTAATTCAGCGGATGTGACCGCCACCATCACCGCGATCGCGGAGAAGTACGGCCGCATCGACACCGTTGTCGCCAACGCCGGGATTGGCGCGGCCGGCGGTGTTGCCGAGGCGACGGATGAGAGCTGGCGTCAGGTTCTGGCTGTTGACCTTGATGGCGTGTTTTTTGTCGCTCGGGCCGCGCTGCCGCACCTGATCGCCTCGTCGGGATCCATCGTCAGCACCGCGTCCATCTCCGGGCTGGGTGGTGACTCCCGCATGGCGGCGTACAACGCGGCCAAGGGTGCCGTCATCAACCTGACGAGGAGCATGGCCGTTGACTACGGACACGACGGCGTCCGCGTGAATGCCGTTGCCCCCGGCCCCGTGGCAACCCCGCTGCTTCGTCCGATCCTTGAGTCGAACGAGGTTGTCCGGTCCACCTACGCGGAGCGCATTCCCCTCGGTCGTGTGGCCGAGCCGGAGGAGATTGCCGCGGCGATCCTGTTCCTTGCCTCACCTGACGCGTCCTACATCAACGGCGTCATTCTTCCCGTTGACGGCGGACTGACCGCCTGGACGGCGCAGCCCTCGCTCCTGGGTTAGTGGCTGAGAGGGGCCGGGTCGCGCGGTTCTAGCGCCGACTCCGGCCCCGGCCGCTGAATGCCGGTAATCCAGCCGGCAATGCTGCTGGCGATCGCTTCGGACAGCAGTGACGGGTCGCGATCCGGTGTGACCAGCCAGGCCTCAATGGCGCCCACAATCCCTACCCCGATAAAGCGTGCGGTGATCCGGGCCCGTGCATCGGAGAGGTCGGGGTGCTCGGCGAGGACGCTGAGCGCTCCGGCCTCAAACTCGTCGGAGATCATGTGGGCAAGGCTGGGCGACATATGCCGTTCCGTTGCGGTGATTCCCGCCCCGTACACGTCGGCCCTGGCGAGGACGTGTGCCGCGAGCCGGTCATCTCCGTGCGCCCAGGCCTCCCCGCGGGACACTCCTCTGGCGATCTCTCCGCCGAACTCCGATGAGATCTGCGTGAGTTCAGCACTCAGTACCTGGGTCAGGATCTGCTGAGGCGACTCGGCGTGGTTGTAGAGGGTGCGCCGGCTCACTCCGGCGGCTGCGGTCAGGTCAACGACGGTGACCCGGTCGATGGGCTGTTCTGCGGCAAGGCGGAGGGTGGCCTCTGTGAGGGCGGCGAGAGTGCGACGTGCGCGGGCGTCCATGTGCCTAATCTAAGCGGTCGACTGCCGTAATCCGGCGTTGTTTGCGTAACAGAACGACTGTTATTTGGCTGGGTCGAAGAGGGCGGAGACCTGACCGAGTGCGGCGCGGGCCTGGCGGAAGTAGTCGATCGGTGTGGTGTTGATGCTGGGGTCCTCGATGGTGAGCCGCCAGCGTTCCCACCCGGTGCGCCAGAGGGCGGTGAACAGTTCTGCAGCGAGGCGGCACCGGAGTGGTTCCTCGTCCGGGGCGCATTCAATGAGTCGATAGGTGAGCTCGTCCGTGAGCTCAAACACCTGGCGCACGAGGGCGGTCTTCAGTTCGGGTTCGCCGTGGATGAGTCGCTCAATCCGTGGTCGCTCGGCGAACTCTGGCACCGAGTCCGGCCCACCCAGTTGCGCCTCGGCGAGGTCGAGGATGGTGTTGAGTGCGCCGGCCAGGTTGCCGATGGGGAGGTCGGTCTCTCTGATGAGACGTCTGGTGTTGGCGTGGCCGGGAAGGACAGCGTCCTCTTTTGTCGCGTAGTAGCGGAAGAAGGTGCGGGGGGCGACGCCCGCCGCGTCGGAGATCTGCGCCACCGTTGCGCCGCGGAGTCCGTACTGTTCGACGCAGCTGATGGCGGCTTCGTGGAGGGCGCGTGCGGTGCGTTCCCTGTTTTTCTCGCGCAGGCCGACGGCGACGTCTTCGGTGGGCATGGCCCCATCCTGGCACGGTTGCATGGGCGGTTCATCTGACGCGCCGAAAATATGGCACTTGCTGCCAAGTGGCACTGACTGTCAGTATTGATGACTGTGCCGATGTCCCTGGCACCCTCACGATCAGGACTTTATGACCCCCCCCCACAACACAGACACGTCGTCGCGGAGCACCGTGCCAGACGTTTCCACCCGGAACGCCCCCGGCGTCACCATCACGCTCACCGTTCTGGTGATCTCGGCGCTGATGATGATCCTTAACGAGACGGTCCTGTCCGTTGCGCTCCCCAAGCTGATGAGCGAGTTTGGCGTGACGGCCACGTCGGCCCAGTGGTTGACGACCGCGTTCCTGCTCACCATGGCCGTCGTGATCCCGACGACGGGCTTCCTGCTGCAGCGGTTCCGCACCAGGCAGCTGTTCATTTTTGCCATGATCGCGTTCCTGATCGGAACCGCACTTGCTGCCATCGCCCCGAGCTTTGCGGTGATCCTGGTTGCCCGTGTGATTCAGGCGCTGTGTGCGGCCATCATTCTGCCGCTGCTGATGAGCACAACGATGACCCTGGTTGCCCCGGAGCGCCGCGGTGCTGTCATGGGTATCAACTCGATTGTGATCTCCGTTGCTCCGGCCATCGGCCCGACCCTGTCGGGAATTGTCATTCAGGGGATGGGCTGGCGCTGGATCTTTGGCTTGATGCTTCCGATCGTTGTGATCGTGTTTGTCATTGGCCTTGTGGCGCTGCGCAACACGGGCCCAACCCGCAAGCTTCCCCTTGATGTGATCTCCGTGGTGCTGTCCGCGTTTGCCTTTGGTGGCATTGTTTACGCGCTGGCGAATGCGTCTGAGGTTGTTCGCGGCGAGTGGGTGATCCCCGCCGTCTCGCTGCTTGTTGGTGCGGTCGCGCTTGTGCTTTTTGTGCGGCGTCAGCGTCGGCTCACCGCGCAGAGTGACTCTGCGCTCCTGAATCTTCGGCCGTTTGGGTACGGCAACTTCACGCTTGGTGTTGTGATCCTCGCGCTGGGGATGGCGACGATGCTTGGCACCGTTGTTGTGCTGCCGCTGTATCTGGAGGGTGCGCTAGGCCTTGCCGTTGTTGCGATTGGCTTCAGCACGCTCCCCGGTGGTCTGGTCCAGGCCGCTATTGCACCCGTTGTTGGTCGCCTCTACGACAGGGTTGGTCCTCGGCCCCTGCTGATCCCCGGCACGATCCTGCTCGTGGCTGGGCAGGCAATGCTTGTTGCCGTCGATATGAGCACATCCATCGTGTGGGTTGCGGCGGCGTTCGCCGTGTTCTCGATTGGTATGGGAACCCTGATGACGACCCTGATGACGACATCACTCAGCTCGGTTCCGCGCAGTCTGTACGGTCACGGCAGCGCCATCATGAATACCCTGCAGCAGCTGGGTGGCGCGTTGGGAACGGCGGCGCTTGTGACGTTCATGACGATTGGTCAGGGGCTGGCGCAGGCTGATGGTGCGGCTGCGTCTCTGGCTGCTGGTGCTCGCTGGGCGTTTGTGACGGGTGCTGTGATTGCCGCGGTTGCGGTTGTGCTTGCGACGTTTGTTCGCCGTCCGCCGCGCGTGGTGGCCGAGCCCGGTCAGTAGGTTCGCTGGCTGCCTGCCTGGCCTGCCGGATGCCTGGCTGTCTGGCTGCCTGGCCGGCCGGATGCCTGGCCGCCCGGCCGCCTGGCCGCCTCGCCGCCTGGCTGCTTGGCCGTCTGGCCGGCTCGCTGCTTGGCCGCCTGGCCGCCTGGATGCCCGGCTGTCTGGCCGCCTGGCTGCCTGGCCGTCTGGCCGCCTGGCTGCCTGGCCGTCTGGCCGCCTGGCTGCCTGGCCGCTTTGTTTGACGTGCTGCACTGCTGGGTGTCCCGTTCGGGCGGCTCGGGGCGTCCCCGGACGGCCCGGGGCGGTGCGCCGAGAGGGCGCGATGTATTCTCCGCGTTGTCAGGGGTAAAACGCGTTTACCCCTGACAAAGAGAAACAGATGGAGTGTGTTGCCGCAG
>JBQELM010000198.1:0-4746 GCA_052103915.1 Mycetocola sp.
TGACACGATCTTCAGTGCGTCAACGTCAAGGCCGGAGTCGGTCTCGTCCAGGACGGCAAAGTGCGGCTTGAGCAGCTCAAGCTGGAGGATCTCGTGTCGCTTCTTCTCACCACCGGAGAATCCCTCGTTGACGTTGCGCTCGGCGAACGACTTGTCCATCCGGAGCTTGGCCATGGCGCCGTTGACGTCCTTGATCCAGGAGCGGATCGCGGGCGCTTCGCCGTCAATAGCGGTCTTGGCCGTGCGAAGGAAGTTGGTCACCGTCACACCGGGAATCTCAACCGGGTACTGCATGGCGAGGAACAGACCGGCGCGTGCACGCTCGTCTACGCTCATCTCCAGCACGTCTTCACCGTCAAGCGTGATGCTCCCGGAGTCGACGGTGTAGCGAGGGTGTCCGGCAATGGTGTACGCCAGCGTCGACTTACCCGAACCGTTGGGGCCCATGATGGCGTGGGTTTCACCGGAGCGAAGGGTCAGGTCAACGCCGCGCAGGATCGCCTTGGTGCCCTGGTCGGTTTCGATGCTGACGTGGAGGTCTCGGATCTCGAGAACAGACATGATTAGGGAATCTCTTTCGTTACGGTCGGGTCTATGAAAATATCGCCGTCTGTGATTTCGACCACGTAGACGGGAACGGGCTCGTAGGCGGGCAGCGTCAGGGGCTTGCCCGTCTGGAGGGAGAACTGTGAGCCGTGGGCCCAGCACTCCAGGGTGTTGTCTTCAACAAATCCCTCTGACAGAGGAATATCGCCGTGGGTGCAGGTGTCCCCGATCGCGTGAACCTCACCGGCACTGTCAAGGACAAGTGCGATCGGTGCTCCGTCAACAACAACCCGTTTGGCCTGGTTGAGGGTCAGATCGGAGACGGCACAAACGCGGAGGCTCACGGTGCGGCGACCTCCGATGCGGCCCCACCACGGAGCTCGGCCTCGATGGCCTCCTCCAGTCGAGCCTGAAGCTGGCTGTCACCAATCTGCTGAATGATTTCGAACAGGAAGCCAAGGACAACAAGGCGACGTGCCTCGTCTTCGGGAATGCCTCGGGCCTGAAGGTAGAACAGCTGCTCGTCATCAAAACGTCCCGTTGCGCTGGCGTGACCGGCGCCGGCGATGTCACCGGTCTCGATCTCCAGGTTGGGGATGGAGTCGGCACGGGTGCCGTCGGTGAGGACAAGGTTACGGTTCTGCTCGTAGCTGTCCGTTGCCGTTGCGTCGCGGCCGATCAGGACGTCACCAATCCAGACGGTGCGGGCACCCTCTCCCTGGAGCGCACCCTTGTAGCTCACCCGGCTGCGCGAGTTGGGGGCATCATGGTGCACGTACACCTGCTGCTCCAGGTGCTGACCGGCGTCGGCAAAGTACACGCCGAGCGCGTCAACGCCCGAGCCCTGCTCAGCGAGATGCGTTGACGGGTTGACCCGTACAACCTTTCCGCCGAGGGAGACCACAACGTGCTTGATCGAGGCGTCTCGACCCACACGGCTGAAGTGTGAGGACAGGTGCACAGCGGTGTCGTCCCAGTCCTGAACGGTGACAACCGTCAGTGACGCACCGGCGCCCACCACGATTTCAACGTTCTCCGTCAGCCGTGCCTGACCGCTGTGGTCAAGGATCACGGTTCCGACGCTCTGCGGCTTCGCCTCAATGACAACGTGAGCGGCACGGGGGACATCGCCGAAGCCATGGCGGCTCACGGTTGTGTTGCTGTCGCTCTCACCGTCAACGGTGATCAGCAGTGCCTGCTCGGTGTTGCTCCATGCCGCGGCTGAGGCACGCTCCTCCGGGGTTCCTGCGCGTCCGATGCGGGCATCGTCACGGGGAATCCACTCGACGGTTGTGCCGGGGGCTGACTCAACCGTGATCGGGGTGGGAGATCCGTCAAGGGAAGTGGCGAGCAGGTCGCGGAAGGAATCGACCGGGCTGAGCTTCCAGACCGCTTCGCGGCCAGTGACCTCGTCAAAGTCGGCAACGTCGGTTGACGCAAAACGCTCCGACCTGGTCTGAACCGGGACGTATGCACCTGCTCCGTCTGAGTGCTGACGGAGGCCGTGCTGACCCTCGGGCAGGGGCGACGGTGATTCGGGGGCCTGAGTCGTCATTAACCGACGGATCCTTCCATGCCCATCTCAATGAGCTTGTTGAGTTCGAGTGCGTATTCCATGGGCAGCTCACGGGCGATGGGCTCGATGAAGCCGCGGACAATCATCGACATTGCCTCGGTTTCATCCATTCCGCGGCTCATCAGGTAGAAGAGCTGCTCTTCGCTGACGCGGGAAACGGTGGCCTCGTGGCCAAGCTGAACGTCGTCGACACGGATGTCGATGGCCGGGTAGGTGTCGCTGCGCGAGATGGTGTCAACAAGCAGAGCGTCACACACCACAGAGTTGGCCGAGTGGTGGGCGTTGGGCTCAACACGAACCTCACCGCGGTATCCGGCACGTCCGCCGCCACGGGCGATGGACTTGGAGACGATCGACGACTGCGTGTACGGCGCCATGTGAATCATCTTGGCTCCGGCGTCCTGGTGCTGGCCGGGGCCAGCGAAGGCGACGGAGAGCGTCTCACCCTTGGCGTGCTCACCCATCAGGAAGATCGACGGGTACTTCATCGTGACCTTTGACCCGATGTTGCCGTCAACCCACTCCATGGTTGCGCCCTCTGCGGCGGTGGCGCGCTTGGTGACCAGGTTGTAGACGTTGTTCGACCAGTTCTGGATGGTGGTGTACCGAACACGAGCGTTCTTCTTGACCACAATCTCAACAACGGCGGAGTGCAGGGAGTCCGACTTGTAGATCGGGGCGGTGCAGCCCTCGATGTAGTGAACGTAGCTGCCCTCATCGGCGATGATCAGGGTGCGCTCAAACTGGCCCATGTTCTCGGTGTTGATCCGGAAGTAGGCCTGAAGTGGGATCTCGACGTGAACGCCCTTGGGGACGTACACAAACGAACCGCCCGACCAGACGGCCGTGTTCAGCGCCGCAAACTTGTTGTCGCCGGAGGGAATGACGGTACCGAAGTACTCCTCAAACATCTCCGGGTACTCCTTGAGCGCCGTGTCGGTGTCAAGGAAGATAACGCCCTGCTGCTCCAGGTCCTCACGGATCTGGTGGTACACAACCTCTGACTCGTACTGCGCGGCAACACCGGCGACAAGGCGCTGGCGCTCGGCCTCGGGGATGCCGAGTCGCTCGTAAGTGTTGCGAATGTCCTCGGGCAGGTCTTCCCAGCTCTGGGCCTGCTTCTCCGTCGAACGGACAAAGTATTTGATGTTGTCAAAGTCGATCGCGCTCAGATCCGCGCCCCAGGTGGGCATCGGTTTGCGATCAAACTGCGTCAGCGCTTTCATCCGGCGCTTGAGCATCCACTCGGGTTCGTCCTTGCGTGCGGAGATGTCTGCGACAACCTCCGGGGACAGGCCGCGGCGTGCCGATGCGCCCGCAGCATCCGAGTCGGACCAGCCGAACTCGTACACACCCAGGCTCTCCAGCTCTGGCCGGTCAATGAGTACCTCTGACATGACTACCTCTTTCTGCCGCTCACAAACAGGATCTCTGTCCGCGGCTTCCCTTACGCCGTCATCCGAGCAAGGGCTGTTCGTCGTCCCGCGCGGCGGAACTTACACTTGGTGTGACGGTGTCGCAGCGACTGCGTCCAACCGGACGTCACACTTCGACATCCCCACCGATCGTTTCTACCCGGTTACGGTGCCGCCCGACCGGGCGACCGGCCGGGCGCGACGGTCATTTCACGGATAAGGAAGAGACAAGCGTGTCCACAGCACAGTCGGCCATCACCAGGGTCGTGTCCGCGATCACAACAACCGCACGAAGGTTGGCCGGTCTTCTCCCCGATTCGATTGGTCCGGCCACCCGCCGGTGGGCCTGGGCCAACCTGATCGCACAGACCGTGATTGTCGGAACCGGTGGCCTCGTGCGACTGACAGGTTCCGGTCTCGGCTGCCCCACCTGGCCCAGATGTACGGCTGATTCATTTGTGAACACGCCGGAGATGGGCATTCACGGAATCATCGAGTTTGGCAACCGGCTCCTGACCTTTGCCCTCGTCATTATCGTTGTCGGATTGTTCCTCTCCATTGTTCGGTCGCGCGCTGAGCGTCGCGATCTTTTTGGTCTGAGCATCGTCATTGGTCTGGGCATTCCGCTGCAGGCCGTCATTGGTGGCGTGTCCGTGTGGACCAACCTGAACCCCTACGTTGTTGGCCTTCACTTTGTTGTGAGTGTTGCACTGGTGTCGCTGTCGACCGTTGTCCTCTTCCGAATCCGCTCGGGCAATGGCGCGCGGGTGTCCGTTGTGCCCCGCTGGTTTGCTGCCGTTGCTCACACCGCGTCGGCGGCTGTGGCCGTCACGATCCTGGTTGGCATTCTGACGACGGGTTCGGGGCCACACGCTGGAGACGAGGGTGCGGCGCGAAACAACCTGGATAGCGAACTGCTTCAGCACATCCACAGCTGGCCCGCCTACGTCACCTTCGGTCTCACGATTGTGCTGCTTATCGCCGCATACTCCCTGGCGCTGACGGAACAGCGTCGGTGGCTCTGGGGTCTGCTTGCGGTTGAGGTTGTGCAGATCATCGTGGGTGTCACGCAGGCGCGACTGGGGCTTCCCCCGTTCATGGTTGGAGCGCACATGGTGCTCGCCTGTATTCTCGCCGCGGCGATGACGGCGGTTGTGCTGAGCCTGTCTCGCCGTGAGCCGACCAATGCCGGGGTTGTCCACGCAGCGG
>JBQELM010000199.1:0-4729 GCA_052103915.1 Mycetocola sp.
CTTGGGCACGAGGAGACCGGTTTTGCCGGTCGTCTTGACCTGCCCGCCGCCCGCGCAAAGGTGCGCGAGATCTCCGAGCGGTTCGGTTTTGACATCGATCCAGACGCCATTGTTGAGGACCTCCCCGTTGGCGTTCAGCAGCGGGTTGAGATCATCAAGGCGCTGTCCCAGCAGGCAAAGGTGCTTGTGTTTGACGAGCCGACCGCGGTGCTGACGCCGCAGGAGACCGACGAGCTGATGGCCATCATGGTCCAGCTCAAAGCGGAGGGCACAGCAATTGTGTTCATCACGCACAAGCTGCGTGAGGTCCGCCGGGTTGCCGACACCATCACCGTGATCCGCCTGGGCAAGGTGGTTGGTCAGGCAGAGCCGACCGCAACCAACGCCGAGCTGGCCACCCAGATGGTTGGTCGCGCCGTTGAACTGACCGTGCACAAGGAACCGGCAACCCCCGGACCGGCGGCGCTGGTCGTTGACGGTCTCACCGTCCTGGACGACAACGGCCTCAAAGTGGTCAACAATGTGAGCTTCACCGTCAACGAGGGCGAGATCCTCGCCATTGCCGGCGTGCAGGGCAACGGCCAGACCGAACTCACCGAGGCACTCATCGGCCTCCAGACCGCGGCGGAGGGCACCATCAGTCTGGGCGGCCGCCCTCTGACCGGTCTGACTGTTCGCCAGGCACTGGACGAGGGAATCGGCTTTGTGCCGGAAGACCGCACCCACGACGGACTGGTTGGCGAATTCTCTATTGCCGAGAACCTGATGCTTGACCGCTCAACCGGGGCTCCGTTTGTCCGGGCCGGTTCGGTGCAGTACGGCACCCTCAATGCCTTCGCTGAAGAGAAGAAGGCCGAGTTTGATATTCGTGCCGCCTCCATCCAGACCCCGGCTGGTCGCCTCTCCGGCGGAAACCAGCAGAAGGTTGTTCTGGCGAGGGAGCTCAGCCGCGACCTGAGGCTCTTTGTGGCCGCACAGCCCACCCGTGGTATCGACGTTGGCTCGATTGAGTTTGTGCACAAGCGCATGGTCGCCACACGCGATGCCGGTGTTCCCGTGATCGTCGTCTCGACCGAACTCGACGAGGTCGCCGCGCTGGCCGACCGGATTGCCGTGATGTACCGCGGTGAGATTGTTGGCATCGTGCCGGGCACCACGTCCAGAGACACCCTTGGCCTCATGATGGCGGGCGAACGCCCGGAAGGAATCGTCGAATGAGCGACAACACCCCCACCGGCGTCCCCGCCGAACGTGTGACAACGGGAACCGCACCCGAGCAGGCCCCTGACCTCGGCGCTCAGCGACCGGTCATCCCACCCCGGGCGGAGCCGACCCTGCTGATGAAAATCAGCCAGTCGAGCATCACCGTCACGGTGCTGGCCATCGTGGTTGGTCTGCTCGCCGGCGGTATCCTCATCGCGATCACCAATCCGGCGGTCCAGTCAACGGCCGGATACTTCTTTGCCCGGCCAGGCGACTTCTTTGTTGCGCTGTGGCAGGCCGTCGCCGGGGGATATGGTGCCCTCTTCCAGGGGTCCGTCTACAACTTCAACCGGCCAGACTTCCTCTCCGGCATCCGCCCGCTGATGGACACCCTCACCTTCGCCACCCCGCTGATCGCGGCGGCGCTGGGCGTGGGTCTGGCCTTCCGGGTTGGCCTGTTCAACATCGGTGGTCGCGGTCAGATGCTGATCGCCGCAGCCGCAGCCGGCTGGGTGGGCTCAACCATGAACCTGCCCTGGGGTCTGCACATGATCCTCGCCGTTGTCGCCGGACTCATCGGTGGAGCGGTCTGGGGTGGGCTTGTTGGATTCCTGAAGGCAAAAACCGGTGCGCACGAGGTGATCCTCACGATCATGCTCAACTACATCGCGTTCTACCTGCTCGCGTTCCTGCTGCGCACTCCCGGCCTGCTCCAGGCACCGGACTCGTCCAACCCCAAGTCCGGTCCCATGGCCGAGACCGCGATCCTGCCCAAGATTCTGGGCGACCGCTACAACCTGCACTTCGGCTTCATCCTCGTCATCCTGGCAACGATCTTTGTCTGGTGGCTGCTGAACCGCTCCGCACTCGGATTCCGCTTCCGGGCTGTTGGTGAGAACCCCGAGGCCTCACGGGTCGCCGGAATCAACGTCAACAACGTGTACATCTACGCGATGCTGCTGGCCGGTGCCCTCGCCGGTCTGGGCGGTGCATCGCAGGTCCTCGGCAGCGTGACCAGTGGTGTGACGAGCGGTATTGACGCCGGAATCGGCTTTGACGCGATCACGGTTGCTCTGCTTGGACGATCCCGTCCCTGGGGAATCTTCGCCGCGGGTGTGCTCTTTGGCGCTCTCAAGGCCGGAAGCTTCAGCATGCAGGCCGCGCAGGGCATCCCCATTGACATCGTCACGGTTGTTCAGGCCGTTGTGGTGCTGATGATTGCAGCCCCGCCGCTTGTCCGGTCCATCTTCTTCCTCAATCGCCCCGGCCGGAAGGCCGCGCGGGGCGCCAAGCTTCCGGAGGTGAGCTCCAAATGAGCGTAACCACGCCAGCGGCCGAGCAGTCGGTATCGGCCGCGCTTGAGTCGGCAACGGTCAAGAACTGGAAGGCCGCGATCTCGTTTGCGGTGTTCAGTGTCATTGCCGTCATCGTGTTTGTGGGGTTCCGCCGTGAGGGGACAAGCGAGTTCCGCTTCGCCACCGGCACGGACTTCTTTGCCGTCCCGCCCGTTGTGGTGTCGTCATCCGCGGCAACGATTGTCCTGACGATCCTGCTTGTTGCCCTGACCGGCTACTCCGTGTGGCGCACCACCCGCGCCATGACCACGCCGATCTGGCTGGTCAGTGTGTTTGGTGCCGTGTTTGTGGCTGACTTCCTCGCCTGGGTTGTCGCCGGAAACTTCATCAACGCGACCGGTCTGCTGCTGGGCTCGATCGCCCTGAGCGCACCGCTGATCTTTGGTGCACTCGGTGGTGTGCTGTCCGAGCGGGTGGGTGTGGTCAACGTCGCCATTGAGGGCCAGCTGCTCTCCGGCGCGTTCACCTCGGCCATGGTGGCCTCCATCACCGGCAACGCCCTGGTCGGCCTGGTGGCTGCAATGGTCGCCGGTGTGCTGGTTGGCATGGTTCTTGCGGTGTTCTCGATTCGCTACTTCGTGGAGCAGGTCATCGTTGGTGTTGTCCTCAACGTGCTGGTCGCCGGTCTGACCGGGTTCCTGTACTCAACGGTGATGACCTCGAACGAGACGCTGTTCAACTCACCGCCCAAGCTCCCGCAGCTGCCGATTCCGGTGCTCAGCGAGATCCCCGTCATCGGCCCGATCCTGTTCCGGCAGACGCTCATCATCTACCTGATGTACGTGGCGATCTTCCTGGTCTGGTGGGGCCTGTACAAGACCAAGTGGGGTCTGCGCCTTCGTGCCGTCGGTGAGCACCCGCAGGCGGCTGACACGGTTGGTATCCGCGTCAACATGACCCGGTTCTGGAACGTGTCTCTTGCCGGTGCCATCGCCGGACTGGGTGGTGCCTACTTCACGCTGGGATCGGTGGGTGGTTTCACCAAGGAGATGACGGCCGGCGCCGGATTCATCGCCCTGGCCGCTGTCATCTTCGGTCGCTGGGACCCGATCAAGGCGACCCTTGCCGCACTGCTGTTTGGTTTTGCCTCCAACCTGCAGAACGTGCTCGGGGCCATCGGTTCGCCCGTTCCGAGTGAGTTCATGCTGATGCTGCCGTACGTCATCACGATCCTCGCCGTCGCCGGTTTTGTGGGCCAGTCGAGGGGACCGGCCGCATCGGGGAAGGCGTACATCAAACAATGACCGCTGAACAGAACGCACAGGGTGTGGGCGGTGGCCGGGCGGCGGACTCCGGTTCCGCTCCCTCCACGCCGCTCACCCCGGTCTCGCCGTCCGACATCAGTGACGAGATCTGGCAGCGACTGCACTCGGGCGCCGTTGAGGCGCTTGGTCACTCGTATTCGCCCTACTCCAACTTCCCGGTTGGCGTGGCGGCTCTGGTGGACGATGGGCGCATCATCACCGGCGCGAACATTGAAAACGCCAGCTACGGTGTGACGCTGTGCGCCGAGTGTTCCCTCGTCTCCGCCCTGCACATGGGAGGCGGTGGCAAGCTTGTTGCCTTCGTCTGCCTGGACGGGGCAGAGCAAGCCCTCATGCCGTGTGGACGCTGCCGTCAGCTCCTGTTTGAGCACTCGGCCCCCGGCATGCTGCTGAAGACGGTGTCGGGTATCCGCACCATCGACGAGGTGCTGCCCGACGCCTTCGGGCCGCGCACCCTGATCGAATACGCGGGCTGACGCCGGTTCCGCCGCATGCGGCACAACCGATCACACACAACCGAACCAGGTGGGGCCACAGCCCCGGTACACCGACCAGCCGCACACCCCCGGTGGTCGTTCAGGAGAGGAAGCACCATGACCGCATCCAACACAGCCGTTGAGCCGTTTGACGCCGTCGACCTGATCCGTCGCAAGCGTGATCGCGGTGAGCTGACCACGGAGGAGATCCGCTGGTTGGTTGACGCCTTCACCCGCGGCTACGTCGTGGACGAGCAGATGTCAGCACTGGCCATGGCGATCCTGCTCAACGGCATGGGGCGGCGAGAGATCAAGGACCTGACCCTGGCCATGATCGACTCGGGTGAGCGGCTGAGCTTTGACGGCCTCGGCAAGACCACGGTTGACAAGCACTCAACCGGTGGTGTGGGCGACAAGATCACCCTGCCGC
>JBQELM010000200.1:0-1247 GCA_052103915.1 Mycetocola sp.
AGGGAGTCGATTCGGCTGACCATCAGGTCGGAGACGGCATGCTCCAGATTCTCGGCCTCGTCGTGGACCTCGTCCCACTGATAACCAAGAGTCTCAACGAGGAAGGTCTCAATCAGCCGGTGACGGCGCACCATGCTGATGGCGTGAATCCGTCCACTGTCGCTCAGGGTGACGCTTCCGTAGCGCTTGTGGTCGACGAAGCCCTGCTCGCCGAGCTTGCGGACGGCATCGGAGACACTCGACACGCGCACTCCCAGTCGCTGGGCGATCTGGCTTGCGGTGACGGGAGCGTCTGACCACTCCTGGAGCGACCAAATGACCTTCAGGTAATCCTGGCTCGTTGGGGTCAGATCCGATACGGTCATGCCCCAATTCTAGAGGCAGGCTACCCGTAGACTGGCCAGTGTCGGCATCATTCGGATCGCTGACGATAGCTGGAGGCAACGGCGGTGGGATTGTTCAAGTGGCGGCGTAAGCGCGAATACGGCGTAGGAACGTTCGTGGCGCCCGATCCGGTCAAACCAGCCACAGAGGACGAGTTGGTCACCGAGGGTGTCATGATTGCCGGCTACGCCGTGCGCATGGCCGTGAAGAACCAGATCATCATTTCGGCTCTGGAACACCGTGACGACTTTGACGGTTCGCGGGCACGGGAAACGGCCGTTGCTGAGCTCCGCGAGTTGGCGGCGGAAAACAGGGACTCGTCTGCGCGCATCGAATCAGCCCGTCTGACGGCGTCTGGCCAGCACGGCAAGCCCCGGCACCAGCACGATTACCAGATGCGTGACTCCATTGCGCTGAGTACACGTCGTGCCGTGTACGACTCATTGGCCGAACGCCTGAGCGCGCTGGCTGAGGACAACGACTACCTCACCTCGATGGTTGACCAGGCCAAGCAGGAGGCGTGGTCCGAGGTGGGGGCGACGATCGAAGCCAGGTTGCCCGACAACACCCCCGGTGCTGCCCGCGTGAGGGACCAGGCGGAGGTGACCCGTGTGATCGCACAGGATCTGGCCGCTCTCAGTAAGGTTCGGGCCGCGCAGCGCCGCCGCCGCCAGTCACGATCGGACTCCGACGGCGAGTCCTAGCGTTCAGCGGCTGCACCGGTTGTTGTCGCGCGTGAACCCGGTCCTGCTGTGATGATGCGGGGTTAAACCCGTCAGGGCTACGGTCCTGCGTCGTGGTGTGGGGTCCGGGGCACAGCGCCCCCCCGCCCCCCCCACAACAGTATGTACAAAAAGGGGCGG
>JBQELM010000200.1:1257-4709 GCA_052103915.1 Mycetocola sp.
ACCCCGGGCCGGGTTTGTGTTGGGGGGTAAACCCCCGCCTGGGATAGGGTCCTGGGTGGTGGGGGGGTACCGGGCGCACGGGGCCCGGGCCCCCACACCACTGCTGTATGTCCTATCGGGTGCGGTAGCGTGTCGGCGCAAAACCGGTTGTGCGCGGACGCTGCCGGCGAGCAATCCACACAGCGAGGGCCGCGACAATAAACATCACGGCAAGCGGCAGGATCATCTCAAAGCCGGCGGTTCCGACGCCACGGTCAAAGACACCGTCCGTCTGCCCCATCAGTGCAGTCGGGATCAGCAGGAACAGGTTGTTGCAGACATGGATGAGAACGGGGGCTTCCAGGCCGCCCGTTGCCCACGCTGCCCAGCCCATGGCAAAAGCAAAGCCAAGGTAGTAGACGTTCAGCCAGGGATCTGCGGCGCCGTGCGCCACCATGAACAGTGCACCGGACAGAACGCTTGAGATCACAAACGCCCAGCGCGCCGAGGCGAACCAACTGCTGACCGAGCGCTGGACAAGGCCACGGGCTGCGTACTCTTCACCGGCGGACTGGAGCGGTGTGGTCAGCAGAACAACAAGAAGCATTGTCAGCGTGTAGGCGTCCAGGTTGATCTCGTCCATCGGTGTGAGGACGACGCTGATGCCAACGTAGATCGCCATCACGGGCGCGATGATGAGCGCGAGCTTGCCAAACCAGCGCCAGCGGAATCCTCCCTCGACGGAGCTCAACCACTTGGGTCGCACCCCGTACAGCGCCCACTGCATCAGCATTGATACCGGGATCAGCGCGGCGAGTGACAGGTTGTTGGCGAGCATCAGTGTGGGTGTGAACACCACAATGCCTTGCGACAGGTCCTCGAAGGTGGACCAGCCCAGGGCGATGTCAATGAACATTGCCGGAATGGAGAAGACCAGGCCAAGGATCAGGACCGTGAGCACAACGCTCAGGATGGCGAGAACCCCACGCCACCAGCCCACAACGGGGCGAAGCGCGTGGTGGTAGCGGCGTTCTTTGATTGCTTCAGCGCTGGGGAGAGCGGGGGCCACGGGAGCAGCGTAGGCGGCGTATGCGGCGGCGGGAACGGGGAAGCCCTCTGGCGACAGCGTGTACGCGGGTGTCTGCGGGTGGGCCGGTGTCTGCGGGTGGGCCGGTGCCTGATCAACTGACGGTGCGGCGACCGGCGGCTGACGTGGCGCGGGGTTTTCGGCCGGGCCGGCGGGAGAGGCCACGGCATCCGCACCAGCGGGCGGAATGGGCGGTACGGGGTTGCTGTCGGGACGGGGATCGTTCGGCACGCTCATGCTCAGTACGCTACGGGGTCTCAGGGGCGGGCGCGAGCCGGTCCCGTCCAGATTCTCTGTGTCGGCGGCCGTCGATAGCATGGTGGAATGCGTTTGATGCACAGCTCCGACTGGCATATCGGTCGCCGTTTCCACGGCTCATCGCTTGATGACGAGCTGGGTGTGGTCCTTGACGCCCTCACCACTCAGCTGAGCGAGCAGGCGGTCGATGTCCTCCTGGTGTCCGGTGACATTTTTGACCATTCAACCCCGTCCGCTGCGGCGTACCAGCAGTTGGATCGGGTGCTTCACGCGATCCACGCCCTCGGGGTGACGATCGTTCTGATCAGTGGGAACCATGACTCGGCCACGCGGCTTGGTTTTCAATCCGGCTTCGCCGCGACCGCTGGTGTGCACGTGCTGAGTGATTCATCCAGAGTGGCGGTTCCGGTTGAGCTGAGCGATGACGACGGTCCGGTGCTGATCTACGGCATCCCGTTCCTTGAACCCGTTCTGCTGCGTCGTGATGATCCGGACGCCGGTGTGCGGAATCAGGCTCAGGCGATGCAGTGGGCGATGGAGCAGATCAGATCCGATATTGCTGAGCGCACGGTCCGTGCGGGAACGGCGCCCCGGACCGTCGTCCTGTCACACAGTTTTGTTGCGGGCGTCAGTGCAGGCGACTCAGAGCGGGACATCGCCGCCGGTGGCCTTGATGTTGTCCCGCTGTCCACCTGCGACGGGGTTGACTATGTGGCCCTTGGCCACCTGCATTCTCCCGCGGTGCTGGCCTGGGGTGTGCGCTATTCCGGTGCCCCTGTGCACTACAGCTTCACCGAGGCCGGGCGAGGGCGGGGGACCTGGATTGTTGATCTTGATGGCTCGGGGCTCAACGAGGTCCGGTGGTGTGAATTGCCGGTTCCCCGTCCACTTGTCACGCTGACGGGCACGATTGACGATCTGTGCCAGTCACCGGATCTGGCTGACGCGGAGGATTCCTGGGTCAGGGTGATCCTGACGGATCCGATTCGGCCGCTTGATGCGATGCGGCGAATTCAGGCCCGTTTTTCGCACGCCGTTGTTCTTGAGCATCGTCCACCGCAGAGTGCACGGGCGGAGCCTCGGTACGTGTCGGCGTCTGAGCAACCAAGTGATCATCAGGTGATTTCCGATTTTTTGTCGCATGTCCGCGACGGTGCCGGGCCTGACGAGGCCGAGGCCGGTCTCATCGCCGAGGTGCTTGAGCAGCTCAGGAGTGGGGGAAGCGCATGAGGATTCTCTCCGTTCAGATGCGTGGATTTGGTCCCTTCCGCGAGCAACAGCACCTTGATCTTGAGGGTTTCACCGACGGCCTTTTCCTGATCACCGGCCGGACCGGAGCGGGAAAGTCATCCCTGCTAGATGCCGTCTGCTTTGCGCTCTACGGAAGCGTGCCCCGGTACGACGGGGTGGAGTCACGTCTGCGCAGCGATTTTTCAGCGCCAGATGAGCCAAGTGAGGTCTCCGTCCGATTTGAGACGGCAGGTGGCGAGTATCTGATCACACGGTCACCGGCCTGGGAGCGGCCTAAAAAGAACGGGACGGGGACAACACCGCAGAAGGCGGAGGCCAGGCTCGCGCGCCGTGACGGTGACGGCTGGGAGGTCGTCATGTCAGGACCTCGCGCCGTTGGTCCTGAGATCGAGCGGCTCCTTGGGCTGACCAGGGCACAGTTTCTGCAGGTTGTGCTGTTGGCGCAGAATCGCTTTCAGGAGTTCCTCCGGGCGGGCAACGACGATCGGCAGGCTGTCTTGCGTTCCCTTTTTGGGAGCGAACGCTTTGACCGTTTTGAGCAGGCGCTGGCTGAGCGTCGACGCGATGAGGAGGACAGGGGCGGTGCCGACCGGGCAGATCTGGCCCGGCAGATTGAGCTGCTTGCTGAGTTGTGTGCGTCGTCAGGGGCTGAGATGCCCGACGCTCCGGACGGTGATGCTCGCGACAGCGAGCGTATCCGCGACTGGTCGGTTGAGTGCGAACGGCTGCTGGCTGAGTCGTGTGTCCTGGCCCGTGCTGCCAGCACGGCCGCGGACACCGCACTGGAGGCCAGCATCACCGAACGTGATGCTGCCAGGCGGGAGTCGGAAGAATATGAACGCTTCAGCCTGCTGGCTGCACGCCGGGATCGCTGGAC
>JBQELM010000201.1:0-4705 GCA_052103915.1 Mycetocola sp.
TGTCATCAGAAGCGGTGTGTAGGGCCGTAGTAATGTAGGGAGCGGGGTGCTGGATCGACGTCCAGTTCGCCGTGTGTACTGTTTGCTAGCGTGGACACGTTTGCAACAAGTCAATCGAAGTAAAGGGTGGCAAAGCCATGGCGCTGACTCCGGAAGATGTCGTTAACAGGCAGTTCCAGCAGACCAAGTTCCGTGAGGGATACGACCAGGACGAGGTAGACGACTTCCTCGACGAGGTTGTTGTTGAACTCCGTCGTCTTAACCAGGAAAACCAGGAGCTGACCGAGCGTCTTGCTCAGGCAGAGCAGTCGTCGGGAAGCGTCGTCGAGACCCCCGCGCCGGTCTCCGCCGTTGCCTCGGCGCCCGTCGCTGCAGCTCCTGTCGCGGCACCTGTCGCCGGTGAAGATGAGTCCGAGAGCTCCGCAAGCCTTCTGCAGCTTGCCCGTCGTCTTCACGACGAGCACGTTCGCGAGGGCGTTGAGAAGCGCGACCAGCTGGTGGCCGAGGGTCACGCAACGGCTGCTCGTGTTATCGCTGAGGCAGAGGCGACTCAGCGTGAGCAGATGGCTCAGCTCAACGAGCAGCGCAGTGTTCTGGAGAAGAAGATCGATCAGCTTCGCCAGTTCGAGCGTGAGTACCGTCAGAAGCTCCGCTCCTACATCGAGACGCAGTTGAGCGAGCTTGATGAGGACAAGCAGTCGTCGTCCGCATTTGCGGGCAGTGACTCAGCTTCGGCGTGACCGAAGTTTCTCAGAGGAGGGCGGGGCGTTTTGCCCTCGCCCTCCTCGGCGTTGTTGCACTTGTTGCCTACGCCGTCGACCAGATCAGCAAGCAACTTGTTGTCTCGTCGATGACGGAGGGTGAACGCATTCCCGTTCTGGGTGAGGCACTTGTGCTTCACTTTGTACGCAACCCTGGTGCGGCCTTCTCGATGGCCGCCGGCTCGACCTGGATTTTCTCGATTCTGGCTTCGGCAGTCGTGATTTTCATCCTGATCTTTGCTCGGCGCATTCGTTCGCGGTCGTGGGCGGTTGTTTTTGGTCTCCTGCTCGGTGGGGTGTTGGGCAACCTGACTGATCGCCTTACGCGTGAGCCCTCGTTCGGGCTGGGACACGTGATCGACTTCATCTCAACTCCGTGGATGATGCCGGCGATTTATAACGTTGCAGATATCTGCATTGTCTCGAGCATGGTGTTGCTAGTTTTGTTGACCCTTCGAGGAATCAACCTGGACGGCTCCCGCGAGACAAAGACTGAGGCTCAGGCTTCAGAAATGGCGGACGTTGGTGCGGATGCGGCTCCGACTAGCGCAGGTGACGATGACGCGTCCGGCAGCGAAGCTCCTGCTGTCGAACCGGGGCCAAGCGAGTCGCCGCGCTGATGGAGAGTCGTTCTTTTCAGATTCCTGCGGAGCTTGATGGTGCGCGAGCAGACCTTGCTGTTGCGCAGCTGACCGGACTATCGCGGAGCTTCGCCGTTGAGATTTTGGCGAGCGACGGTGTTGCTGTCCAGGGCAAACTGGCGATTAAGTCGGACAGGGTGCGTGAGGGAGATCTCCTTGATGTGGCCTGGGAGCCACGCCGGGACCCTGAAATTGTTCCTGTCACGGTTCCGGGTTTCTCCGTTGTGTTTGACGATGATGACATCGTTGTTGTCGATAAGCCCGCCGGCGTGGCTGCGCACCCGAGTGTGGGCTGGTCGGGTCCGACTGTTTTGGGCGCATTGGCCGCGGACGGGTATCAGCTGGCGCAGCTTGGGCCGGCCGAGCGCCCCGGAATCGTGCATAGGCTTGATGCCGGGACAAGCGGTCTGATGGTCGTGGCCAAGAGTGAACGTGCCTTTATCGGGCTGAAGCGTGCTTTCCACGACCGCGAGGTGACAAAGATTTACCACGCGGTGGTTCAGGGGCACCCTGATCCGTTTAACGGAACTATTGACGCTCCGATTGGACGGCATCCTCGTCACGATTGGAAGTTTGCGGTGACGGCCAGCGGGAAACCGTCGGTGACTCACTATGAAACCCGCGAGGCGTTTCCTTTCGCAACACTTGTTGAGGTTCACCTTGAGACAGGACGCACGCACCAGATTCGGGTTCACATGGCTGCGCAGAAACACCCCTGCGTTGGTGACCCGCTCTATGGGTCCGACCCGCGTCTTGCGGAGCGTTTAGGGCTTGACCGGCAGTGGTTGCACGCACATCGTCTCGGCTTTGAGCACCCGGGGTCGGGGGAGTACGTTCAGTTTGAGTCACCGTATCCCGTTGACCTCCGGGATGCTCTGACCATTCTTGAACGGGACTAGGTTCTCACCCGATCTGGTGCGCAGGGGAGTCGGTGTGGTCGGCTGTGCGGCGGGGAGCCACGCCCGAGTCCCGAACAGATTCTGAGCAGTCTGAGACCCGCGAGTGGCGGTATCCAGGGTGCGCCTGCGTGGCTGCCTGTGTGGTTCGATTTTTCACGAGGCTCAACGGTTAGAATTGCCTCTTACGACGAGCAGAATTCGGAGTGATGGTGGCCACGTCTTCCCAGTCTTTTGTACATCTGCACGTGCACAGCGAGTACTCAATGCTCGATGGTGCCGCGCGTGTTTCCCCCCTGGTCAACGCCGCAGTGGAACAGGGCATGCCGGCGGTCGCTGTGACCGACCACGGCAACATGTTTGGCGCGTTTGACTTCTGGCGGACCGCAACAAACGCGGGACTTAAGCCGATTATCGGAACGGAAGCGTACATCACGCCCGGAACGGCACGGGGCGACCGAACCCGCGTTCGTTGGGGTGACGGCGGCGGCGACGACGTCTCCGGAAGCGGTTCCTACACGCACATGACTTTGCTCTCTTCAACGACGGAGGGGATGCACAATCTCTTCCGGATGTCGTCACTTGCGTCGATCGAGGGGTACTACTTCAAACCGCGTATGGACCGCGAACTGTTGAGTAAATACTCAAACGGTTTGATCGCGACGACCGGTTGCCCCAGCGGCGAGATCCAGACCCGACTGCGTCTGGGGCAATACGCAGAAGCTCGACAGGCTGCCGCGGACTTCCGAGACATTTTTGGCAGAGAGAATTACTTCTGCGAACTGATGGATCACGGCATCGGTATTGAGAAGAGGGTGATGGGTGACCTGCTCACCCTCGCGAAAGACCTGGGTCTTCCGCTGGTCGCAACAAACGACCTGCATTACACCCATGCCGAGGACGCAAAGAGTCACGCGGCTCTGCTCTGTGTTCAGTCGGGCAGCACCCTTGATGACCCCAACCGCTTTAAGTTTGACGCGGACGAGTTCTATCTGAAGTCTGCTGATCAGATGCGTCACCTGTTCCGTGACTACCCTGATGCCTGCGATAACACACTCGCAATCGCTGAGCGGTGCAACGTCAGCTTTAACACGAAGGCAAACTTCATGCCTCGGTTCCCCGTCCCGGCGGGAGAAAACGAGGAGAGCTGGTTTATCAAGGAGGTAGAAAAGGGCCTCCATTACCGCTACCCCAGGGGCATTCCTGACGCGGTACGCAAGCAGGCCGACTACGAGGTCGGCGTCATCGTGCAGATGGGCTTCCCCGGCTACTTCCTTGTTGTTGCTGACTTCATTAACTGGTCTAAGGACAACGGCATTCGTGTTGGTCCCGGTCGCGGTTCTGGTGCTGGATCGATGGCCGCATATGCGATGCGGATTACCGACCTTGACCCGCTTGAACACGGCCTGATCTTTGAGCGCTTCCTCAACCCTGACCGTGTGTCCATGCCCGACTTCGACGTCGACTTTGACGACCGTCGCCGGGGTGAGGTCATCCGGTACGTGACCGAGAAGTACGGCGACGAGCGTGTTGCTCAGATCGTGACGTACGGCACGATCAAGGCAAAGCAGGCGCTGAAAGACTCGTCTCGTGTGCTTGGGTTCCCCTTCGGCATGGGGGACAAGCTGACGAAGGCTATGCCGCCACCCGTCATGGGAAAGGATATTCCGCTCACCGGAATCTTTGACACATCCCACCCTCGCTACAAAGAGGCCGTTGATATTCGCACGGTGGTCGAGACCGATCCTGAGGCGAAGACGGTGTTTGAGACCGCACTTGGTATCGAAAACCTGAAGCGGCAGTGGGGGGTGCACGCGGCAGGCGTGATCATGTCCTCCGATCCGTTGATCGACATCATTCCGATCATGAAGCGGGAGCAGGACGGCCAGATTGTCACGCAGTTTGACTATCCGGCGTGTGAGTCTCTTGGTCTCATCAAGATGGACTTCTTGGGGCTGCGCAACCTCACCATCATCGAAGACGCCCTGAACAACATCGAATCGAACCGTGGTTTCAGGCCGGTCCTTGAGGACCTTGAGCTTGATGATCGGCCTGCCTATGAGTTGCTTTCGCGCGGCGACACGCTCGGTGTCTTCCAGCTTGATGGTGGGCCAATGCGTTCCTTGCTTCGGCTCCTGAAGCCCGACAACTTTGAAGACATCTCCGCTGTTATCGCGCTGTACCGACCGGGCCCGATGGGAGCCAACTCTCACATCAACTATGCGCTTCGTAAAAACGGGCAGCAGGACATCACTCCTATTCACCCGCAACTCGCTGAGCCTCTTAAAGATATTCTCGCCACCAGCTTCGGTTTGATCATCTATCAGGAGCAGGTGATGTCGATCGCGCAGAAGGTCGCCGGGTTCTCACTCGGCCAAGCCGATATTCTGCGGCGCGCGATGGGTAA
>JBQELM010000202.1:0-4702 GCA_052103915.1 Mycetocola sp.
GCCCGCGGTGATACCCGTGGGGGACGACACAACAACCTCGTCTGATACTGACTGATTACTGCGGGGTGTTTCCGGTGCGGATGACGCTGCCAGTGCCGACTGCGGCGCAAACGCCAGGGCACCAACAACAACTCCGCCGAGGCAGACGCCCCATGCTCGGTGCTGTAAACGCTTCACTTCTGAGCCCATCCCAACTCTTAAAGGACTAAAACATAAAGAAGCCTATGAGCAAGGTGTTTCGTTCGTGTGAAAATCTTTTTCGGAGTGCAAGTCCCCGATCAAGGGGCACCCGAATGGGGGCGGAACGGCGCGGTAGATCAGGCCGTGCGGCTGATCGGAGCCGTGAGCGCTCCGGTCAGGGTGATCAGCGTGTCGGCCGTGAGCTCAACGTCAGACCCGCGCCGGCCGGCGGACACAAAAATGCTGGGGTGCGCCATCGCCGAGGCGTCAAGAACCGTCGGCAGCGGGGTGCGCTGCCCGAGAGGCGAGATACCGCCGAGGACGTAGCCGCTGCTGCGGGTGGCGCGGTCGGTGGCGGCCATCTCGGCCTTTTTGCCGCCGACGGCCTGCGCGATGGCCTTGAGGTCAAGGCTGCCGGTGACGGGGACAACACCAACAACAAGGCGGTTGTCGACGGAGACGATCAGCGTTTTGAAGACCCGCGCAGCGTCAACGCCGAGTGCGGCGGCCGCCTCAGCGCCATAGCTGAGGTCGCTGCCGGGGTCGTGCTGGTAGGTGTGCACCGTGTGTGGGGCACCGGCGGCGGTGAGAACGGTCAGCGCGGGGGTTCCGGCCGCCGGTTTTTTCTTCGCCACGGGATGATCCTGTCGGTGCGGTGCGGTGCGGTGCGGTGCGGTGCGGTGCGGTGCGGTGCGGTGCGCCGGGGCAACCGGTCGCACCACACCACAGCGGAACTACTCGGAAACGAGAACCGTGTCACCCAGCGACCGGCGCACGCGCGGAGCGGTTTCGCGCTCCTGCAGCTGCTCGGTGAGCTGGGCGGGGTCACCCAGGTGACCAAGCGCGATGACGCTCACGGGGAGCAGCGAGTCGGGTAGACCAAAGGAGTTAACCGCGGCGGCCGCGTCAAAACCACTCATCTGGTGGGTGACCAGTCCCTCGGCGTGCGCCTGAACGCTCAGGTGCGCAACGGCCTGACCCAGGTCGTAGTGGGCGGTCGGGTTGGGGCGACCGTTGTCGTCAACAACCTGAGCGATGGCCACAACAAGCGCACCGGCACTGGAGGCCCAGCTCTGGTTGAACTCGACCAGGGTGCTCAGGATCGTGTCAAAGGTGGCCGTGCCGCGACGGCCAACGATGAAGCGCCAGGGCTGCGCGTTGAATGCGCTGGGTGACCAGCGGGCGGCCTCAAGCGCGGCGTCCAGGTTTTCCTGCGCAATGATCTGCTCGGTGTGGAACGCGCGGGGGCTCCAGCGCTCGGCAAGAACAGGGAGGATGGTGTGATCGGTGCGCGCACTGCGATCGAGGGTGCTGGACGAGGACATGGAGCTCTTCTCTAGATGATGGTTCGGGGGAGCCGGTCCTCATTGACCGCAAAGCCTAATTTTACGCCGCCATCGCCCCGCACCCAAGTCCTTTTCCGAATGATTCGGTTGGGGTGCTGTGTGTCAGCAACATCGCGGGCCTAGCGGACACCACACCGGGGTGTGGCGGGAGCGGCCTCCGACGTGCCGGAGGCTCCTTAGCCCTGGCTGCCGCAGTAGTCGGCGACGCCCTTCTCACCGGCGGTCAGTGTCTTGTCCCACACGGCGAACGCGTCGTCTGAGTTGGCGATGTAGGCATCCAGCTCGTCGGCGGGGAGCTGGCGGGCTTCCTCCTCGGTGAGCAACGGGGTGACGACGTCGGTGACGTAGGTTTCGTATGCGTCGTACATGCGCACCAGTTCAGCGCTGACCTCGGGAACGGTGACCTGCACCATGGCGGCCTTGAGCTGCGCAACACTCTCCGCGGCCAGGCGCTTCGCCTCAGCAACGTCACCGCGAGACCCGGCGGTCGAGGCGTCGTTGAAGACCAGGCTTGCGTCAACCCAGTCACCGTCGGCGATCGCGCAGGCCTGCGCTGCGGTCTGGCTGCTCTGCATCACGCCACACAGGTCGTAGCGCTGGACATCGGCGTCGGACATCTGCTGTTCGATTGTGACCGTCTGCTCGCCCAGGATAACCAGGAGGTTGGTCGGGTCTTCCAGGTCAACGACGTAGCCCTCCGGGACCTCACCCAGGGCTGGCCACACGGTGTCGGCGTACTCCTGATGTGCACTGATTGATGCGTTGAGCGCCTCGCGCACCTCGGGGACCTCAACCCGATCGCTGATGTCCTGCAGGGTGGAGATCACCGCATTGTGTTCCGCCTGCTTGTGGGCGAAGTCCTTGTTTGTGGTGTCGGCTTCAAGCTGTAGCCAGGGGTCAAGGGCGAAGCCCCACTCGGCGTTCACGGTCGTGCACGCGCTGTCTCGACTCTGCTCCGCAGACGACGTCTGGGCCTCCGCGGGGGCCGGGCCGTTAGTGCTGGACGGGGCGATCGCTGTGCACCCGGCTACGGTCAGTGTCACCGCGATGGTGGTGGCGATGATTCCGACGCGCGTGATGGCGCTGTGCATGCTGTCTCCCCGGGGGCTGGTGACTCTGTGACCGTCTGTCAGCCTAGAACACGGCATAGGGTTGGGGCATGACCATCCAGAAAGTGCCGGGCTCAACCCCCGCCATCGGAACGCTGACCGTTCTGGCGATCCTGTCCCTTGTCATCGAGTACGTTCGCGGTTTTGCCGGTCTCCGCGGCCATGGTGGAAGCACGCTGACCCCGTACTTCCGCGGTGAGGGCCCGGACACCGGACTGGCGATCTGGGTGGTGTTCATGCTTGCCGTGACGGTCGCACTGTACGTTCTGGTTCTGGTGCTGCTGCGTAACAACCCGCGCCTCGGCCGACTGCTTGGCAGCGTTTTTGCTGTGATCGCAATCCTGGCTGCTCTGCCGTCGCTGCCCGTCATGATCGGTGCGGGAGCGGTCGTTGGTGTTGTTTTTGTTGTCGCAATGATTGTTGTGAACGTGGCCTTTGTTGCCGTCGCCTGGCGCGGCCGGTACTGCGCCTAGAGATAAAACAAACGGCGGTCGGGCGACTTATGTGTCGTCCGACCGCCGTTTGTTTCTGCGGGTCTGCCTGTGTCTAGCCGCGCAGCGCCTGTCCGAGCGGCACCCGCGCGCCGGTGCGCAGCAGCGAGTTGCGGTAGACCCTGCTGCCGATCGTGATGACCACAAGCGTGGTGGCGGCCAGGATCACCAGCGACAGCAGCGGCTCCCACCACTCGGCCTGGCCGAGGAACATGCGCACAGGCATCGCGACCGGGGCGGAGAACGGCACGTACGACATGATCGACACGACAAGCGGGTTGTCGTTGAAGAAGATGATCAGGAAGTACGGGATCATGACAAGCATCATCACAGGGGTTGTCGTGGTGCCCACGTCCTCCTGGCGGGACACCAGAGCGGCCGCTGCCGAGTAGAGGGCGGCGAGCAGGATGAAGCCCACAAGGAAGAAGACGACAAACCACAGCATCGGGGCGCCGAGCACGTCAAGCAGCTCGGTCTGACCGGTCGCCATCATTCCGACGGCGGCGGTGGCGGCAACAAGCACAACCTGTCCCATGGCCAGGGCGGTGTTGCCGAGAATCTTTCCGGTCAGCAGCGCCTTCACCGGGATCGCGGCCATCAGGATCTCCACCACGCGGGTGGCCTTCTCCTCGACAACGCTCTGCGCAATGGTTGCGCCGAAGGTCACGGCTGACATCAGGAACACGACGCCAAACGCGACAGAGACAAAGTAGGCGAGCATCGCGTCGTTGTCGGCGGGGTTGAGCAGCTCAACGGTGGGGGCGATGCTCAGCTGGGACACCAGGCTGCTGGGGGCCGCGTCGTCGGCCACCACAACAAAGCCGAGTGGTCCGGCGGCGGGGTCGGGCACAATCGCAGCGGACACATCGCCGGAGCGCACAAGCTCTTCTGCCTCAGCGCGGTCGGCGGCGGGGACGGCCTCGAGTCCCTCAAACTGGCTGATCGCTGTGGTGTCGCCCACAACGGCGACCTGTGTGGTTGAGGTGCTGGTGGACAGCAGACCACTGACAACAACCGATGCAAGAACAACAAGCATCAGGATGCCCGTTGAGATCAGGAACGCCTTGCTGCGCAGCTTGGCACCGATCTCACGCTCGGCGACCAGTCGGACGGCTGTGGTTGTTGAGGCTGGGCGGATGGGGGTGGCGGTACTCATCGGATGACCTCCCGGAAGATCTGGGCCAGGCTCGTGTGAACCGGGCTAAATGCGGTGACGGTGCTTGAGGCGACCGCGCGCTGGAGAACACGCTGGGCGTCGGCTTCGCTGTCCACGTCGAACAGGGCGCGACCGCCGTCAAAGTCGATGACCCGAATGCCGGGTTCGGTGCGGATCCAGCCCAGGTCACCGGTGGTGCTCAGCTCGTACTGGAGCACGCGGTTGTGAGCGAGGAGCTCTGTTCGGGAGCCGGCCGCGCGGATCTCACCGCCGGCGATGATGACCAGTTCGTCGCAGAGCCGCTCGACGATGTCCAGCTGGTGTGAACTGAACAGAACGGGCACACCGGCCTTGGCGCGCTCCTTGAGTACGTCAACAACAACGTCGACGGCGAGCGGGTCGAGTCCAGAGAACGGCTCG
>JBQELM010000203.1:0-4701 GCA_052103915.1 Mycetocola sp.
TTGGCCTCGGGTTAGCCCCACCGACGATGACTCAGCTCCGGGGGAGCGAATACGCGGTGTGCAAGACGCCATGCTGCACAGTGTCGAGAAACTCGTCCCCCCGAGTTGTTTCTGAACATCTGATTAGACCTAATCACGTTCCATTCAGACTGTCCAGCACCAAGGGGAGTTCTGCCCATCAACTGGGGTGGCGACCTGCAGAACGGTGCGGTGCGGGTTCGACGGCGTCTGCGCTGTGAATCCAGGCTGCGACTAGACGGCAAAAACGCTAGCGTCACCGCCGTGCGGTGGGAGAACCTGTTTGATGACCTTGAAGGCCAGCTCGAGTTTGAGCTGAGTGCTGACGAGCGCGAGCGAGACGTGGAGGAGGAGCGGCTCCGCGTCGCGCGGTTGACGCTCAGGGAACGGCTCGGAGCGGTGGATCGGTCGTTTCCGATTCGATGCGGGCTGGGACGAACAGAGTGTCTGGATGTGACCGTGACGGGGATAGGAAAGGACTGGCTCATCCTTGAGACCGTTGCCACCCAGCTGCCGGGTACGGCACGGGTGCCCAACGGGCGAACGCTCCTTGTCCCGTTGCGGTCTGTCGAGTGGTGGGAATTTGACCCGAACAGTGTTGATCGCACAGTGCCACGCGCGCGGAACTCCGGCGATACAGGCAGCGGGGCCCCGCAGATCGTAGAGCGAATCTCGCTTCCGTTTATTCTTCGTGATTTGGCCAGGCGTCGTCGTCTCGTTTCCGTCGTTGCCGGGCAACGCGTCCAGGGAACAATTGATCGGGTCGGTGCTGATCACTGTGATCTTGCATTGCACGCAGGGGATGAGCCTCGGCGGCAGAAGGCGGTCCGTTCCATCCGCATCATTCCGTTTCATACGATCACGTACATTGAAATGTGAGCAGAGCGCTGTGCGCCCACGCATCGGGTGGAGGGAGGCCCGCTGCTCAGCGGACAAGGAATGAGCTGTGTGGTGGCGCGTTATGCCTGCTGCGGGCGGATATCCGGTCGACGTCGTGCCCTGGCCGCGTCCATATCTCCGACGCTCGCCAGGTTCACCTGTTGCCATAGCAGACGGCGCCGTGCTTCCTCGTACTGCCCATCCACGTAGGCAGCGAGCTCGTCGACCTCAACTCTCCACTTGAGTGGTGACCCGATTTGAATACCACGGAGCTGTCCCTGGGCGAGGAGATCAACAACCTCAGCAGAGCTGAGCTGGAGGAGCTCGGCGACATCGGTGACAGTCAGGAATCGCGGAGCCGCCGACGGCGGGGATAGGGTCATGCTTCGATTATCCGCACACAGGCGCTGCGAGCCTGATGCCATCCACTGTTGTGGATAATCAGCCCAGCGACCGTGGTCTCCGTTCACCATTGTCCCGAATCAACGGGCAAGAGGTCACACGGGTTGTGTGGTGTCCACGACCCACCAGTGGAGGGAAGAAACGGAATGGCCAAGACAAACAAACGGTGGCGCCGCATTGATAGACGAGGATTAGTTGGGGTGGCGCTCGTGTTTGTCGCGGTGGCAGGAACCTGGCTTACCGTCCGCGCGGTGATGCCACAACAGAGCTATGCAGTCGCTGCGGTGACCCTGCTGCCCGGCGATACTGTCAAGGACTCTGACCTCCGCTACGAGGCCATCAGCATGGTTGGCGGGGGCGAGAGCTACCTTGAGGAGTCGGGCGACGACCTTGTTGGTGCGGTAGTGAGTGAACCCGTTGCCGCGGGTGAGCTTGTCCCGCGTCGCGTCGTTCAGGACGAAGATCAGAGCGGGCACTCTCGCATCGTCATTACCGGTGGAGTACGGACACCAGCAACGGTCACGGCAGGAACACGAGTGGACCTTTGGCAAAGCGCAGACTCGGATGACGGTGAGGACGCATCGGTCCTAGTGTCACGAGCTCTGGTGGTGTCTGTTGAGGAATCACGAACCTTTGGTGGTGCCGATCCACATACGAATATTGAAGTGCTTATTAGGACAGACGCTATTGCTGATGTTGTCACGGCTGAGTCGGACGGCGGAGAAATAACAATTGTTCAGAGCGCAGGTTCGGAACGCTGATGGACGGAGTCAACGATCGGACTGTCATCATCGATGCGCCTGCAACCACAACAACCCGGCTGGCCGTGGCAGCCGCGCAGGAGGGCATCACCCTTGTCCAGCGTTCTGAAGAACAAACGGATGGGAAGGTCTGGATTCAAGATTCGGGCGCTGCGGCAGTGATCATCGCTGAGCCGAACTCGCTGAGTCAGATATGCGACTGGACCTCCGAGGTGGGAGCGCGGCTGGTGGTGATCACCAGATCAGGGCCGCTGAGACGCGACGCGCAGCGGCGAGGGATTGCGGTTGTGTCATCCGATGCCGATTGGCCCGACGTTGTTGGAGCGCTTGCGGCGTCTTTAGGCGGTCACACAGCCCACACGCCGACATCGGGAACAGTTAGCGTCGTCTGGGGGCCGATCGGGGCACCCGGGCGAAGCAGCATCGCATCGGCGCTTGCGGCCGAGTTCGCGTCGGCAGGACGGACGGTCGTCCTCATTGACGCTGACACCTACGGTTCAGCTCAAGCGGCTTCGCTTGGGATTCTTGACGAGTCCGCAGGGATCGCTGCGGCGTGCCGCGCAGCAGTCCGTGGCGATCTCACCGTGAACAGCGTCGACCGTTACGTTCATCGCTTTGATGGAGCAGACGGCCACGGCTTTTGGCTCCTCAGTGGCCTGGCGCGCGCAGCACGCTGGCCCGAAGTGGACGAGGACAGTTTTGGCCAGGTGATTCAGGTGTGTAGCCAGTGGGCCGACGATGTGATTGTCGACGTTGGTTTTAATCTTGAGCAGGATGAAGAGATCGCCAGCGACATGATGGCACCGCATCGTAATGCGGCAACACTCGCGGCGCTTCGTCATGCCGCAGTTGTTGTTGCCGTCGCGGGAGCAGAACCGGTCAACATCATGCGATACGTCAGAGCTCACGCCGATCTGGTTGAACTGAGCGGAGCCGCGCGCATTGTTCCGGTCGTCAACCGGGTGCGGTGGAACGCACTGGGGGCTCATCCGCACGGCCAGGTGAGTGATGCGCTTGAACGCTTTACGGGGATCAGCGACCCCGCCATCGTTCCGTTTGATCAGCGGGCCATCGACCGTGCTTTTGCCGAGCAGGGGACCTGGAGGGATGCATCGCCGCGCTCGCCGTTGGTGCACGCGATTCGACGACTGGCTGAGCGAATCGATCCGCGTTTACGAGCGGACTCTCGCCCCGACCATCGACGCGGACGTGGCTCCCCAACCGGTCGTTGGGGTCAACGACACGGACACGGGGGAATCTGATGCTCGCCGCGGCTCTACACTGAGATGGTGTCGATCCTAAGCGAACTTGTTCTCCTGCATGGCCGTTCCTCAGACGAGGACATTGACTGGCTCCACATGCTTGTGGGGGACTCTCAATTGCTCGCAGACCTGTCACTCGCGGACATCGTCCTGTGGGTACCGACGGAGGCCGATTCGTTTGTTGCGGTTGCACACAGCAGACCGTCCGGCGCTGCCACGCTGTTCTACCGCGACTTTGTTGGTCAGAACATCAAAGCCCAGTGGAAGCGGCAGGTATCTGAGGCATTCAGCACAGGAACCATCATTGATTCTTCTGCCCCTGATTGGTACGAAGAAACACCAACCCGGGTCAGAGCGATTCCAGTTCTGCGGCGGCTGAGTCCCGCGTCGACGGAGAACAGTGCCTCACCCATTGCGGTTATCACTCGACACACAAATTTGGGCGAGGCTCGGACACCAAGCCGGCAGGAACTCACCTTCAACGACTGCGCCAATGATCTTTTTGAGATGATCTCAGACGGCGATTTCCCTGATCTGAGCGGGCCAACGGGTCCACGTCGAGGGGCCCCTCGTGCGTCGGACGGACTCATCCGTCTTGATATGAAAGGCATCACGACGTTTGCCAGCCCCAACGCTCTGTCCGCCTTTAACCGGATGGGTTTTGACGACGAGCTTGAGGGTGAACTGTTGGCGGAGGTGACGACACAGATTCTTCCGCAGAAGCAGGAGATCGATGAGTCGTTGCCGCTTGTCGTGACCGGGCGCGCGCCGTGGCGGACGGAGATTGAGTCGAAGGGGGTGACGGTCTCCCTCCGCGCTATTCCGCTGCGTCGCCGGGGCGAACGAATCGGTGCAATAGTTCTGTGCCGGGACGTGTCCGAGCTGCGGCACCAGGAGCGAGAGCTCATCACTAAAGACGCAACGATCCGTGAAATCCACCACCGGGTGAAGAACAACCTGCAGACGGTTGCGTCGTTGCTGCGCATTCAGGCACGTCGGACGCACTCGGATGAGGCGAAGGAAGCGCTCACCCAGGCGATGCGCCGTGTGGCGTCCATTGCTGTCGTGCACGACACCCTGTCCGAGGGCCTGTCGCAAATTGTTGACTTCGACACGGTGTTCGACCGGGTGCTGATGCTGATTGCGGAGGTCGCCTCAACGCACAACACGACTGTTCACCCCAAAAAGTCCGGAAGCTTTGGCGTTCTTCCCAGCGAGTACGCCACGCCCCTCGCCCTTGCGTTGACCGAGCTGGTCACCAACGCCGTTGAGCACGGCCTCGCGGGTCGTGAGGGAGAGGTTGAGATCTCTGCCGAGCGCACAGAGGACATGCTCACGGTTGTGGTTCGTGACGATGGTGTGGGTCTTCCCGAGGGGCA
>JBQELM010000204.1:0-4692 GCA_052103915.1 Mycetocola sp.
CTCCTCGCCATCATCAACCTCATCAAGCAACTCGCTCACAATGTCTGAACGAATCAGCCGTTCGGACAAAACGCGGCGCACGGCTTCACGACCCTGCCCCTTTCGTTCCTGAGCTTTGACCATAAGCTGCTCAGCAAACGCACGGTCGTCAACGTAACCCCAGGACCTCAGCTGCTCAAGCACCTCATTAGCCTGGTGGGTACTCAGCTCTTCGTCCAGAGCAGCACGAAGGACTTCAGCCTCACTCAGTCCACGACGACGAAGTAGCGCCACAATACGATCGCGCGCCGGAGCAAGGACATCACCTGTCACCGACGAAACCGGTGCAAGCTGGTCCTGCACGGGTGACGAGTCTTCTCTGGTTTCTACCCCAGCTGTGGGAGCAACGGAGTCGCTCCGCGTATCACGCGCGAAATCTCGACGAGCACCGCGTTGTGGTTCCGCTCGCTTACTCGCGGCGGCACGCGCAGACGCACGTCTCGTGCGCGCCTGTTCAAACGAACTCACCGGCGCAAGAGTTGACTCTTCGCCATGGGCAAAGCCGGATGAGCCCCCGGAACGAACCGGTGCTTCCTCCGGGTCCGAGGGCTCAAACCGAACAACCATCTGAACTATGCGCCCTTCTTAGCCTGAACGTCTTCTCCGGATGCATCGCCCTCCGCGAGCCCCATCTTGACCTTGATCTTCTGCTCGATCTCGGCGGCAATCTCTGGCGAACGCTTGAGGAAGTTACGGGAGTTCTCTTTACCCTGGCCCAGCTGATCGCCCTCATAGGTGTACCAAGCACCGGACTTCTTCACGATGCCGTGTTCAACACCAAAATCAATCAAGCTGCCCTCGCGGGAAATGCCCACACCGTAAAGAATGTCAAACTCGGCCTGCTTAAAGGGCGGAGCCATCTTGTTCTTCACGACCTTAACGCGCGTCCGGTTACCGACGGCCTCACCGCTGTCCTTCAGCGTCTCGATCCGACGAATATCCATGCGCACCGACGCATAGAACTTCAGCGCCTTTCCACCCGCGGTGGTCTCGGGGCTACCGAAGAAGACACCAATCTTTTCACGCAGCTGGTTGATGAAGATCATGGTGGTATTCGTCTGATTCAAACCACCCGTGAGCTTACGAAGAGCCTGCGACATCAGACGTGCTTGAAGACCAACATGGGAGTCACCCATCTCGCCCTCGATTTCAGCGCGAGGCACAAGCGCCGCAACCGAGTCGATAACCACAAGGTCAATGGAGCCGGATCGCACAAGCATGTCTGCGATCTCGAGCGCCTGCTCACCCGTATCCGGCTGAGAAACAAGCAACGCATCGATGTCAACACCAAGCTTCTTGGCATATTCAGGGTCAAGGGCGTGCTCAGCATCGATGAATGCGGCGATACCCCCACCACGCTGAACGTTAGCGATGGCGTGGAGCGTCAGAGTGGTCTTACCTGATGACTCCGGACCATAAATCTCGACGATCCGGCCACGGGGAATACCGCCAACACCGAGAGCGACATCAAGTGCGATTGAGCCCGTGGAGATCACCTCAACCGGAGCGCGCTCATCGCTCCCCAGGCGCATAACGGATCCCTTACCAAACTGACGATCAATCTGCGCGAGCGCTGTCTCAAGGGCTTTTTCACGATCATTTGCTGAAGGCATGCGTGCTCCAAAATAGTTGAGGTTTATACCGCCTACAGGCTGTTCCGGCACGGGGACCGGAGACAAGGCGTCAGCGTCATCTGCTGATGAATCCGACACTAGGTCCAGCCACCGACATCGCCGGCACCACTGGATAAAGCGGGGAGAACATCAACACAATTCGCCTTGTGAAAAGACTACGCGCACACGAACAGATGTTCGAGATATTTTAACGGGCGTGTCGAAAACTCATACGGCTCCGGGTCTCGGATCTGGCCGACCGGCACCGTGCCGGCGCTCAACGGGGACTCCCATGGAATCGCATAACGCCACCCACACGCGCTTCGGCTCCCGACCACGAGCGATCGCCTCGTCCGCCGTGACACCGCCGAGCGCACCCAACACAAGATCAGCGCACAACACTCGCCCCCTGGCCTGGCCAAACTCATCAGCCACGGCACGCTTGAACTCACTCAATGTCATTCGATAACCGTACCCGCCGCGAGAACAGCAACGGCCCCAACAGAAGAGTCGGGGCCGTTGCTATTACAGATTTATCGGGGTCAGCGAGCAAGCGCCTCGGCGTCCAGCTCCGCCGCAACAATCTCATCCGGGATCGTATCCGGAACAATTGCCAGCCCCTCAAGGACGGCGATCCGATCGCCGACCTCTCTCATGATCGATGAGATGGGCGTGTCAAGGGCATCGGCAACCGATGCAAGAATCTCACTTGATGCTTCCTTCTGACCGCGCTCAACCTCACTGAGGTATCCCAACGCGACGCTTGCCTTACTGGCGACCTGCCGAAGGGTGTGACCCTTCTGGAGTCGGAAGTCACGGAGAACGTCGCCGATTTCCTGACGAAGTAGTACCACAGGTTCCTCCCTAGAGCTGTCTAGCGTTGCGGTGAAGTGATCTGCCACAGGAAGAGAACCGGTGACGTGAATAACACTAGCGACGCTGACTGGGCTTTGCTTGTCAATCGCTTGATGAAACGCAATGATCCACAGCCGTATTCCCCGCAGATCAGAACAAAACCCGAAGTCGCTCGTTGACCCAGCGGAGCGTTTGCGCCACAGCCTCGGCACGAACCTGACCGCGGTCGCCAGGGAGAGCAAGCTTCAGAGTCTCGCACGATGACAACCAGGACAGCGCAACATAAACCGTTCCAGCGGGATGACCGTCACTTGCTCCGGGACCCGCGACACCCGTTGTGGCGATCCCAATATCGGCGTCATGCCCGTCATGAGCAAAAACACCTCTCGCTCCCCGCGCCATCTGCACCGCCACATCGCTGTCAACGGGGCCGGTCAGGTCAAGACGCTCAGTGGGGACACCAAGAATGCTGGCCTTGCTGTCTGTTGCATACGTCACAACACCGCCGCGAAACGAGGCGGACGCACCAGGAACTGAGACAAACGCGTCGGCGAGAAGCCCACCGGTGAGTGACTCAGCAACACACAGCGTGAGACCCCGCGCCCCGAGAGTCCGGAGGATGTCCGCCGCAGGATCAAGACTCATCGGTTCTGCTTCCGGGCACGCACCTCGGTCAGAACGTAGTCAATACCGCTCGCGATCGTCAGAACGACCGCGATAGACATCGTGACCACGTTAACCACGACGACCCAGTCGCCCAGGATCTGGGCAAACGGCGCCAGCGCCAGCGCAAGCGCGACACCCTGCATCACGGTCTTCAGCTTGCCCATCCATGCCGCTGCGACAACATGATCACTGAGCACGACCATGCGATGCACCGTAATCCCGATCTCGCGAACAAGAACAACAATGGTGATCCACCACGGCAACTCGGCGAGCACTGACAGAGCAACAAATGCCGCACCGGTCAGCACCTTGTCGGCGATGGGGTCAAGAAGCTTACCCAGGTCGGTGACAAGCCCCCGACGACGGGCGATGGCACCATCAATCCCGTCAGAGCCGATGGCAACAACAAAGACAAGAGCAGCCCACCAGCGCAGTGGCCCCATGGCGCCATCGTCCGCAAACAACAACCACAGGAACACCGGGGTCAGAGCGATACGAACAATCGTGATGGTGTTCGGCAGGTTAAAATTCGACGGCTTCTTTGACGGTCCGGCGTCGGCGGACGAGCTCCTGGTCACTGTGCACCCTTCCTAGGCGACAAACAATCCGAGGTCATCAAGCACCATACGCATGCTCGTGACCAGACAAATGTGAGCTGAGGTTCCTGTCATACACACTCCCAAGAGATCCATCCCCCCAGGACGGTCACCCTAGTCTCGTCCCGTCAGCTGCCAGGCATCCTCATCCGGAACCTCAACCTCTTCGAGCCCCGCCGACATCGCTGCAACAGGATCCGTCTCATAGCGGTCGTCGTCTGAGGAAGGAACCGGAGCTGTCGCTTGCACAGAATCCAGTGCAAGCGTTGCCTGCTGCTCCGTGGCCGCGAACTCACCGGCCATCTGAGGCGACGCGCTTGGCGCTACCGCCGGTGACGACGGCTCATCACCGCGTATCCGCGCAAGCACCCCAGCGAGCTGCTCCGGCGTCACAAGAACGTCTCGTGCCTTTGACCCCTCAGAGGCGCCAACGATGTCCCGCGACTCCATCAGGTCCATCAACCGACCCGCCTTGGCGAAACCCACACGCAGCTTGCGCTGAAGCATCGACGTTGACCCAAACTGTGACTGCACAACAAGGGTGACGGCCTCAAGGAGCAGCTCCAGATCGTCCCCGATGTCTGCGTCAACCTCCTTCTTTTGAGCAACAGCCTCAACGTCCTTGCGATACTCCGGCCGAGCCTGAGCTGTCACATGCGCAACAACGTGCTCAATCTCGTCCTCGGACACCCACGCCCCCTGGACTCGGACAGCCTTCGACGCACCCATCGGAAGGAAGAGGGCATCGCCCTGACCGATCAGCTTGTCAGCTCCCGGCTGGTCAAGGATGACCCGGGAGTCGGTGACACTCGTGACCGCAAAGGCCAACCGGCTGGGAACGTTGGCCTTAATCAGACCGGTCACAACGTCAACCGATGGGCGCTGTGTTGCCAAAACCAGGTGAATACCCGAGGCGCGCGCCA
>JBQELM010000205.1:0-4686 GCA_052103915.1 Mycetocola sp.
TCAAGGGTGACGTGTCCGGTGCCGTTGAGGCGCTGGAGGAGTCGCTGCTCAAGATTGAGGTTGATGACAGCGTTCAGCTGCGCATCATCCACCGCGGTGTTGGTGCTGTGACCGAGTCCGACGTGAACCTGGCGACGATCGACAACGCGATCATCATCGGATTCAACGTTCGTCCCGACACGAAGGCGCGCGAGCGTGCCGCTCGTGAGGGTGTTGACATCCGCTTCTACTCGGTCATTTACTCCGCACTCGAGGACGTTGAGAACTCGCTTAAGGGCATGCTCAAGCCTGAGTACGAAGAGGTTCAGTCCGGTGTGGCCGAGATCCGCGAGGTCTTCCGTTCCTCCAAGTTCGGAAACATCGCCGGTGTCATCGTGCGCTCGGGAACGATCACGCGAAACGCCAAGGCTCGGGTTATCCGCGACGGTGTTGTGGTTGGCGACAACCTCGCCATCGAGTCGCTGCGTCGCTTCAAGGACGACGTCACCGAGGTTCGGACGGACTACGAGGCCGGTATTGGCCTTGGCAAGTTCAACGACATCCAGATCGGTGACGAGATCGAGACAACTGAGATGAAGGAGAAGCCGCGCGTCTAACGTGCAGCTTTGCTCGGAACGGCCGGTTCGCTTTTGCGGACCGGCCGTTTTCGGTTTCTGCCGCGGGGGTAGACCGTGGCAGAGTGATGGTGTGCCGTTTTGGTGCAGACGATCGGCGAGGAGCCGAGTCAGGAGAGGAACACATGGGCGAGAACCCGCGCGCACGTAAGCTGGCGGACCGGATCAAGGAGGTCGTCGCTCAGCGTCTGGACAAGGGGCTGCGGGATCCGCGGCTCGGCTTTGTCACCATCACCGACGTCCAGGTGACCGGTGACCTTCAGCACGCAACCATTTTTTACACCGTGCTTGGTACCGAGGAAGAGCGGACGGGTACCGCTGCGGCGCTGGTGTCGGCTACGGGGCTGCTTCGTACCGAGGTCGGTCGCAACATCAACGCACGGTTGACGCCAACGCTTGAATTTGTTCTTGATGGTATTCCGGAGAACGCCTCCCACATCGAGGCGCTGCTGCGTGAGGCCCGTCAGCGCGACTCTGACGCGGTGGCGCAGGCGTCGTCTGCACAGTTCGCCGGCGATGCTGACCCGTACGTGAAGCCGCGTGTTGAGGACGACGAGGACTAGCCGTCAGATAACTGGACCGGCGGTGCAGCATCGCAGGCGTTATCGTCGTTCAGGACGTCGGTGAGAGCCGCCCCCTCAGGGGGCGGCTCTTCTGCGTCCGGCGCCGGTGCGTACTGGTGTCTGTGCCGTGTGTACCAGATCTCGTGCTGTTTCTGGTGCGTGCGGTGTGCACTGCGTCTGGTGCGTGCGGTGTGCGCCGGGTCTCCAGGGGCTGAGGGGGATGCTGCGCCCCTCTGTGACGGTCACGGCAAGCGGAACGGTCCGGAGGCGCCCGCGCGTGACGTGGTGGAGGGCGGCACGGTTGTGGTGTCAGGTCCCGTCGCTCCGGGAAGCGATCCGACATCGGTGCCATGCGCGCTCTCATCGATGGCGAGACCATCAGCGAGGAGACCACCGAGCGCACGCTCAAGCTGCACTGAATCCGGCCACAGGATGCTGATGTCCTCACGGCTCAGGCGCGGTCGCTCCCGCAGCTGCGCCATGATCAGGCCGCGCACGTGCCGGTCGCTTCCCTCGTACTTCTTTTGGACCGCCCGTTTGGGCCCGTCATAGCGCGGCGACCCGTTGAGCCGCCACTGGCACATTGTTTGCAACGGGCACGAGTCGCAGCGAGGGTTTTTGGCGGTGCAGACCAGCGCACCAAGTTCCATCATCCCGGCATTGACCACGGCCTGCTCGGTGATGTCATCGGGCAGAAGCGCCTCCATGTCATCCAGGTCGGTACGTCGGGGCGGGGCCGCTTCGGCATTGCCGTGCACGGCCCTGGCAATGACCCGTCGAGTATTGGTGTCAACAACCGGGTGCCTGGAACCATACGCGAACACGGCAACGGCCCTGGCCGTGTAGTCACCAATTCCGGTGAGCGCGAGGAGCGCCTCCACATCGTTGGGAACCTCGCCACCGTGACGCTCGACAATCTGTTCTGCGGCGCGATGGAGCCAGAGCGCACGTCGGGGATAGCCCAGATTTGCCCAGGCCCTGACCGCGTCCCCGGATGGAGACGCGGCAAGATCCCCAGGTGTTGGCCAGCGCTCCAGCCACTCCTCCAGGCGGGGAATGACGCGCTGGACCGGTGTCTGCTGCAGCATGAACTCGCTGACAAGCGTGCCCCACGCCGTGAAGCCTGGCCGACGCCAGGGGAGGTCACGACGGTTGTCTTCGTACCAGTCGATGACGGCGCTGCTGAGAGGGTTCATTGTCCTTCAAGCGTAGGCCGCGGCGTGGCTGAGGTGTGCACTGTGGGAGGATGGCACCGTCTTTTCGAAAGGAAACCCCTCGTGCATTCCGGCGTCATTCTCGTTGATAAGCCTCAGGGCCTGACCAGCCACGATGTGGTCACTCGGGTGCGTCGGGCGGCCGGAACCCGCAAGGTCGGTCATGCGGGAACGCTTGACCCGATGGCAACGGGGCTGCTTGTTGTCGGCATCAACTCCTCCACACGACTGCTCACCTATCTGGTCGGCGCAGACAAGCGCTACGAGGCGACAATCACCCTGGGGGCAACGACCTCAAGTGATGACGCTGAGGGGGAGTTCCTGACCAGGTCTGACGCGGCACTCGTGGCGGCGGTGACCGATGAGGCTATTGACGCGGGTGTCGCAGAGCTGACCGGAGACATCAACCAGGTGCCGAACGCGGTGAGTGCCATCAAGGTTGACGGTCGTCGGGCCTACGACCGAGCACGTGCCGGTGAGGACGTTGTTTTGGCGTCGCGCCCGGTGACGATCCATCGTTTTGAGGTGGGCGAGCGGCGGCGCACGGAGAACGGTTACGAGCTTGACGTTGTTGTTGAGTGCAGTTCCGGAACCTACATTCGGGCCCTCGCCAGAGATCTCGGGGCCGGTCTTGGTGTGGGCGGGTACCTGTCCCGTCTGCGGAGGACCAGGGTGGGCGCATTTGATGTTGCCGATGCGGCTGAGCTCGAGGATCTCCAGGTTGCTGATCACCTGCTCAGCCCGGCCGTGGTCGCCTCGACCGTTGTTGAACGGTGGGATGTTGATCAGGCTACGGCTTTGGCCCTGGCTCAGGGCAAGAAGCTTGCCGACGCGGGTGCGGAAGGCCTGCGTGCAGCGGTTGGTCCTGGTGATCGGTTAATCGGCATTGTCCGGGCCGCGAAGGGTGTGGTTCGCAGCGTGACGAACTTCCCTGACACCGAGACAACGGCGGGGGATGAGTCACGATGATCGAGTGGTTCACCTGGACACAGGTAGCAATTGCGTCCCTCGCGGCGGTGGTGTGCCTGGTTCTTGGCGCCGTCGGCCGTGCGCCTAACGACCTCACGATGGGGCTCACCGCCCTGGTCGAGGTGCTTCTTGTCGCCCAGATTGTGGTGTCCATTGTTGCCCCGGCTGTGGGCAATAACCCGACGGGCGACCCGCTTGAGTTCTGGATTTACCTGGTCAGTGCGGCCGTTCTGCCCATTGCTGCCGGATTCTGGGGTCTGCTTGACCGCAGTAGGTGGAGCACGCTTGTGCTTGGTGTTGCCGCGATTGCGGTGGCGATCATGCTCTACCGCATGCAGCAAATTTGGTCCGTGCAGATTTACATTCCGTCCTGAACGACACAGAAGTGACTTCCCGCGACGTAGTGCCCGCAGCCTGTCTCCGGTCGCCTAGAATTGACGGGTTATGACTGAGCAGAGTGTACGTACCCCCACCCGCCGCGGCCGATCGTCAGGACTGGGTCGGGTTCTTGTTGTTGTGTATGCGATTTTGGCGCTCGCGGCGACCGGGCGGTCGTTCTCGCAGATTCTTCGATCCTTTGACGAGGCCCCCGCAGCGTACTCGCTCTCTGCCCTCGCCGCCGTGGTCTACATCGTTGCGACAGTCGCGCTGATCGTTCCCGGGCGCTTTGCATACCGGCTGGCCTGGGTGACGATCGTTTTTGAGCTTGTTGGTGTTCTGGTGGTCGGAACACTGAGCCTGGTGATTCCCGAGCACTTCCAGCACGCAACGGTGTGGAGCGTGTACGGCCAGGGGTACCTGTTCATCCCACTTGTCCTGCCCGCCCTTGGTATGTGGTGGCTGGCTAAACACCCGGAGCCGACCGCGTGATCTCGGCGCAGGGGGTTGGGGAGATGCCCGCTGGGTTTGGCCCCTCAGCGGTCACCATCGGGAAGTTTGATGGTGTCCACGCCGGGCACCGTGCGGTCATCACCGATCTGATCTCCAGGGCGCAAGACGACGGGCTTGCCTCTGTTGTTGTGACCTTTGATCGCAATCCTCTTGCGGTGATTGATCCGAAGTCCTGCCCCGTTCCGTTGCTTGGTGCGGAGCGCAAGGCTGAGCTGCTTGCCGCAAGTGGCATTGACGCAACGTTGACGCTTCCGTTTGACGAGAAGCTGTCTCAGCTCTCGCCTGAGGAGTTCGTTCGCACGATCCTGCACGACGCACTTGGCGCACGTGTGGTGATTGTGGGGGAGGATTTCCGCTTTGGCTACCGGGGCGCGGGGGATACCCAGACCCTGGCCGAGCTGGGGAGTCGCTACGGCTTTGACGTTGAGGTTGTCC
>JBQELM010000206.1:0-4675 GCA_052103915.1 Mycetocola sp.
AGGCCAACGGGTAGTGCCGCGACGGTGACATGGCCAAGCCCAAACAGCACGGCTCCCAGGAGACCGCGTGGCGTGTTGTTCGCGGTTGAGCCGGTTTCAGCGGGGGTTGGCGGTTGGGGCATGACTCAAGAATACGGCTCAGTGACGTACGGGGTCGTTTGTCGGGTGATCCGGTGAGTGATCCGGCGCGCGTTCTGCGGGCGGTGTGTGCCTCGGTCGGTGCGTTCGGCGGGTGGGTGTGACGCGCAGGCGTTAACGACTGAGGGCCGGACGTCGTATTGACGTCCGGCCCTCCCCTTGCACCAAGAGTGTCCTGCAATCACATTCCGCGTCAGTTGCCACAGCAAAACAACTGACGCTCGATAAATATATAACGGCCGTGTAACGGGCGCCATCCGCGACCCCTCATTGTGGGGTCGTTCCCAGGCAATCGATAAGTGTTGGCCAGGAACGGTGGGGATTTAGAAGAGATCGGGGCTCGGGGTTGAGGCGTAACGGATCGTCACATCGGCGTGGCGGTCAAATCGGTAGCCAACGCCGCGAACCGTGCGAACGATTTCTTCGTAGTTTCCGAGCTTTGAGCGCAGACGCCGAACGTGCACGTCGATGGTGCGCTCGTTGGGAACCTCTTCCGTTGACTCTGGGTTCCAGAGCGCCTGAATGATCTCCTGACGGTCAACGGTCTTTCCCTCACGGAGGACGAGGTACTGCAGCAGCTCAAACTCTTTGAAAGTGAGGGATGCCGGCTGGTTGTCGAGGACGACCCGCTTACGCGAGATATCGATAACCACACCGGACGCGGCGCGGTCGAGATCCTCATCAACGGTCACGTTGCGGTGCTTTGCCAGGGCGGCCGGCTCCTGCAGGGCAAGGCGGACGACGTCGATGGCGCGTCCACCCGCACCCTCGGGGGCAAGGGCAACGGCGGCGTAGCTTTCGGCCTCAGGAACAAGCTGGCCGGTCAGGGTCTTGAGGGCCTGGACGATGGCGCCAAGGTTGGTGCCGGCGGCAGCGGCGTCAGCCTCGTCAACGCCGACGTACAGGACAAAGCCGCGGGCCTCTGTTCCGTTGGGAACGGCACGGACGGCCGGACGCGGTGCAACCGGAGCGGGGGCGGCGTCCGGAACGGCGCTGAGGGGGGTGCGGGCGGTGTGGGCTGAAACAGATGCGAGTGACATGGGGAATCCTTGCGGTGATGATGATGTGTGCACCGAGCGAAGCGCGATCGGGTGCAGTCAGTGCCGGAGGATCATTCGTTGAAGACCGGCGGGGAGGCCGCAGTTGCGGCTGGCCAGGAACTGAAGCTACAAAACTGGCGTGCGAGTTGTGGGGGCCTAGCGGCACATTCGACAACACATGACTGCGCGACCGGGCATCATCATCCCGGTTGTCCCGTGAGCCTCGAAGGCGGTCAGGGGAGCGGCGAATTCAGTCATGGGTCAATTAGAGCGGAATGCGACAAAACATGTCAAGCGGATTTGAATAAAAGTAATGCCCCTCATGTTTGAGGGGCATTACGTCAGACGGGGTGGGGTGCTGCTTAGACCGTTCCGTAGAGGCGGTCGCCGGCATCGCCGAGGCCGGGAACGATGTATCCGTTCTCGTCAAGACGCTCGTCAAGGGCGCCAAGAACCAGGTTGACGTCGCGGCCCTGCATCGACTTCTCCAGGGCGGCGACACCCTCGGGGGCGCCAAGAAGGCAAATGGCCGTGACGTCAACGGCGCCGCGGTCAAAGAGGAAGTGGATCGCTGCGCTGAGCGAACCGCCGGTGGCCAGCATCGGGTCGATGACAAAACACTGCCGGTCGCTGAGGTCGTCGGGCAGGCGCTCGGCGTAGGTCGTCGGCTGCAGCGTCTCCTCGTTGCGAGCCATGCCGAGGAATCCGACCTCCGCAGTCGGCAGCATGGTTGTCATGCCCTCGAGCATGCCAAGGCCCGCACGCAGGATCGGCACAACAAGGGGTCGAGGCTGAGAGATCTCAACACCGGTTGTGGTGGTGACGGGCGTCTCAATCGTGATGGGCTCAACACGAACTGTCCGGGTGGCTTCGTAGGCCAGCAGGGTGACAAGCTCCTCGGTGAGCGAACGGAAGACCGGGGATGTGGTCGTCCGATCCCGCAGCACTGTGAGCTTGTGGGTGATCAGGGGGTGGTCGGCTACGTGCACTCGCATAGGCTTAAACCTAATCGTTTTCTGGAGAGGACATGTCCGTGGTTCTGTCATTTCAGCCGGAGCACGTCCGTTGGATGCATGTTGCGCTCGCAGAAGCGGACAAGGCAGCGGCCAGGGGAGAGGTGCCTGTTGGAGCTGTTCTCCTCGACGCGACGGGGCGGGAACTCGCACGCGCGGGCAACGAGCGTGAGCAGAGCGGCGACCCCACGGCGCACGCTGAAGTTCTCGCTATTCGCGCAGCCGCCCGCGCTCTGGGGGACCGGCATCTGGTCGATTGCACCCTCGTTGTCACGCTTGAGCCGTGCGTGATGTGCGCCGGCGCGATCACAGCAGCTCGAATCGGAACCGTGGTTTTTGGAAGCTGGGACGACAAAGCCGGTGCGGGAGGGTCACGACATGACCTGCTGCGTGACCGCACGCTTCCACACCGGTGTGACGTGGTCGCCGGTGTTTTGGCCGAGGAGTCGGCTGAGCAGCTCCGAATGTTTTTCCGTGACAAACGGGCGAACGGTCACGATTAGCTGCCGCGCGATTCCTGTCCGGTCTCGTCCGCGCGAAGACTGACAGGCACGCGGCGCAGCCCTAGGCTGGAGGCATGACTTCCTCATTGCCGTCCATCGCCATCCTCGGAGCTGGATCGATGGGTGGTGCAATTCTGGCTGGACTTCTCAGCCCTGAGGTCAGCGTTGACGGTGGAGTGCGTGTGACAAACCGCAGCGCGGCGAAAGCGGAAGCCCTGGCTGATCTGGACGGTGTAACCAGCATTGCGCTTGAGAACGACCCCGAGGGCAACCGCCGCGCGGCCGCGGAGTCGGACATCGTCCTGATCGGTGTGAAGCCAGGAATGGTTCCTGCCCTTCTTGAGGAGATTGCTGACGTACTTCGGCCCGGAACCATCGTCGTCAGTCTGGCCGCGGGTGTGACCTGCGCGCGCTTTGAGTCGCTTCTGCCTGAGTCGGTTGCGGTGATCCGTTCGATGCCTAACACCCCGTCAACGGTGGGTCTTGGAGTCACGGGATTGAGCGCTGGTTCCCGATCAACAGCGGAGCAGATGGACACCGTTGAGCGGCTGTTTGGAACCGTCGGTGACGTTCTTGTGATCCCCGAAAGCCAGATCGATGCGCTGAGCACCTTCTCCGGCTCGGGTCCCGCTTACGTGTACTACCTGATCGAGCAATACAGTGAGGCGGCAATCCGCCAGGGCTTTACGGCTGAGCAGGCCGCCGTCATGGTGCAGGGAACGTTCCGTGGTGCCACGGAGCTTCTCGCATCGTCAGGGCTTGATCCCGCTGAGCTGCGCCGACGGGTCACGAGCCCAAAGGGGACAACGGAACGGGCGGTTGCGGTCCTGGAGGACGCGCATCTTGCCGACGTTTTTGTGCACGCTAGCGACGCCGCGATTGCCAGGGCGCGCGAGCTCTCGGCTGAGTAGAGCCCCGCAGCGCGGCGGTTGCGTTCGCAGCGCTGCGGTTAGCTCTCAAGCGCGGCGAATCGCTCAATATCGCTTGAGGTTCCCGACACGATAATGAGGTCATGGTTGGAGACCACGGTCTCCGCGGTGGCGTAGGTGAACGGCTTTCCCGGTGATTTCACGCCGACAACGGTGATCCGGTACTTCGTCCTGACACCGGACTCGGTGAGGTTCAGGCCACGGATCGGCTTGGGCGGGTACATCTTGACCAGGGCAAAGTCGTCGTCAAATTGAATGAAGTCGAGCATCCGACCCGACACCAAGTGAGCGACGCGCTCGCCGGCCTCCGCCTCGGGATAGATGACGTGGTTGGCTCCAACGCGCGTCAGGATCTTGCCGTGGGACTGCGAGACGGCCTTCGCCCAAATCTGCGGGATCTTGAGATCAACCAGGTTCGCTGTGATCAGAACACTCGCCTCAATGGACGAGCCGACAGCCACAACGGCGATGGAGAACTCCTGCGCGCCGATCTGCTTGAGCGCCTCAATGTTGCGTGCGTCGGCCTGCACCGTGTGGGTGATGCGGTCTGACCACTTTTGGACAAGCTCAGCGTTGCCGTCGATGGCAAGAACCTCGCGATCAAGCCGGTCAAGTTCTCCCGCGCAGGCCGCACCAAACCGGCCAAGGCCAATCACGAGGACGGGGGCATCGTGTTTGAAGCGATCAACCAACGAGGGGCCTTTCTTCTGGGCGGCGGAACAGCTGCGAACTCTGGGTGGCGGCAACGGCCGTCGCGAGTGTCACTGTACCAACGCGACCGAGGAACATGGTGGCGGCAATCACGTATTTGCCCTCGTCGGGGAGTGACTCGGTCAGCCCGGTTGAGAGCCCAACGGTTCCAAACGCGGAGATCACATCAAAAAGGACATGATCAAGCGGGGCCTTGGTGATGTGCAGCAGGATCACGCTTGAGGCGGCCACAATCGATGCTCCCCAGAACACAACACTCAGAGCAACCCGTACGACCTCTCCGGGGATGCGCCGGCCAAAAGCCTCAAGGTCGCGCCGACCACGGGCTTCAGCAAAGGCCG
>JBQELM010000207.1:0-4662 GCA_052103915.1 Mycetocola sp.
CACCGATGGAACTCCTCTTATTAACAAGTACACAGGTGTGGACAACTTGTGGAAAGCTGTGGAACGCGCCGGGTCTTCGTGTTGATGGGAACAAGATTCTTGTGGATCAGCGGTCCAGATCAGCGTGATGGTGCGGAAGTTTTGTGACTCTCTGCCCACACGCCACTCACAAGTGACAAGAATGTAGTTCCCTTGTAATTCCTGGCGACGCTCGAGTTATCCACACTCTCCACAGGCGTTAACACCATTACAAGTTCTTAAACAAAAATCCCGCGAGGCAACCTTGAGCGGCTCAGATCGAAGAACTACACGAACTTCGTCACGGGCTAGCATTGTTGTCATCCCGAGCCCACCTCCAACAGTCAGGGGATCACCGTGCGCTTTAGCGTCAATCGCGATGTTTTCAGCGATGCTGTCTCGTTCGCCGTCAAGCTGCTTCCGCAGCGCACAACTCTGCCGATCCTCAGTGGGGTCCTGCTCTCAACAACCGAGAACGGTCTCAAGTTGTCGAGCTTCGACTACGAGGTTTCAGCGCAAACAGAGATCGATGCTCAGGTTGAAGAGCAGGGAACAGTTCTCGTCTCTGGACGTCTCCTCGCTGAGATTGCCAATCGCCTTCCCAATGCGCCTGTTCAGTTCAGCACCGACGACAACAAGATCAGCGTGACGTGCGGCTCCGCATCATTCACTCTGCTGTCGATGCCCGTTGAGGAGTACCCCAACGTTCCACACGTTGACGGTGAAAGTGGTCTTGTCAAAGCAGAAGACTTCTCAACGGCTGTCTCGCAGGTCGCCGTTGCGGCGTCAAAAGACGATGTCACTCCCGTGATTACTGGCGTCCAGCTTGAGGTTTCAGAAAACAACCTCAGTCTTGTTGCAACCGATCGCTACCGCGTAGCGGTCCGCAACATCGAGTGGGACCAGGGTGCAGGAACCGGCGAACCCATCACTGCACTGATCCCCGCACGGACGATCCAGGAAGTCGGAAAAACCTTCGGTCACTCCAACACGATTTCGGTCTCCTTCACGAACAGCGATGACCGTGAACTGATCGCTTTCTCCGCTGACAACAAGACCGTCACATCGTTGCTGATCAAGGGAACTTTCCCTCCCGTGCGGAGGCTCTTCCCCACAGATGTCACCAATTACGCGGTCATGAACACAGCCGATGTCATCGAATCAGTCCGTCGTGTCTCGCTTGTTCTTGAGCGTGAAGCCGCACTTCGGTTCTCCTTCACCATCGACGGACTCACCATGGACGCTGCTGGGTCCGAAAACGCGCAGGCGTCAGAGACGATCGATGCATTGCTCACCGGTGAAGACATCGTTCTCTCTCTCAAACCCCAGTTCCTCATCGATGCGCTCAACGCGGTGCGTAGCGAATTTGTCCGCTTCTCGTTTACCAAATCCGAGAACAGCAACAAGCCGGGTCCTGTCCTGATCACAAGTCAGTCGTCCAAGGATCAGCCTGGTGCTGACAGCTTCAAGTACCTGCTTCAGCCGAACCTCCTGCTTCGCTGAGCACACCCCCGCACACACCGCACATCAGGGAGAAATAAATGCACATCGGTCTTATCGGACTCGGAAAAATGGGCAACAACATGCGCACCCGTCTGCGCAACAACGGCGTTGAGGTCACTGGTTTCGACCGCAACCCTGACGTCACCGACGTTGCCAGCATCGCCGAGCTCGCCGAGGCACTGCCCGCACCCCGCACCGTTTGGGTCATGGTTCCGGCAGGCAAGATCACCGACGACGTCATCAATGAACTCAACGACGTTCTTGACGCGGGTGACCTGATCATCGAGGGCGGCAACAGCCGTTACACCGAAGACATCAAGCACAACGAGCTGCTCTCAGCCAAGGGAATTGACTACATCGACGCCGGTGTATCCGGCGGCGTTTGGGGCGTAACCAACGGGTACGGCCTGATGGTTGGTGGCCCAGCCGAGCAGGTTGAGCGAGTCATGCCGATCTTTGATGCGCTGCGTCCCGAGGGCCCGCGAGCAGAAGGATTTGTTCACGCCGGCGGCGTTGGTGCTGGTCACTACGCCAAGATGGTGCATAACGGTATCGAGTACGCCATGATGCAGGCCTACGCCGAGGGCTACGAACTGCTGGAAAAGCGCAGCGACATCGTTAAAGATGTTCCCGGAATCTTCGCTGCGTGGCAGCGTGGAACCGTTGTGCGTTCCTGGCTGCTTGAGCTCCTGGTTCTCGCGCTTCAGCAGGACCCGAAGCTGGCGAACATCGAGGGCTATGTTGAAGATTCCGGTGAGGGTCGATGGACCATTGAGGAAGCAATCGACAACGCTGTTCCGGTTCCGACGATTTCCGCGTCGATCTTCGCTCGTTTTGTCTCCCGCCAGGAAGACTCACCAGCAATGAAGGCAGTTGCCGCTCTTCGTAACCAGTTCGGCGGTCACGCCGTGAAGTCGGCCTAATAAATCACCACCGTTCGGGGTGATCGACCATCACCCCGAACGGAGGACACGATGATTGTTACCCATCTCAGCCTGCGTGACTTCCGCAACTATGCGGAGGCCGACCTCGCGCTGCATGGGGGAACCAACCTGTTCATCGGTCGCAATGGACAGGGCAAAACAAATCTGGTCGAATCGCTCGTTTTTTTGAGTTCGCTCAGCTCCCATCGTGTAACTGGCGATCAAGCCCTTGTCCGGTCAGGGCAGGAATCCGCGATCGTTCGAACAACCTTCAAACACGGCGAACGTGAACTCCTCGCTGAAGTTCAGATCAACCGCTCTGGAACAAACAGAGCACAGATCAACCGATCAGCGATTCGTCCTCGTGACCTGCCCTGGTACGTCAGAACCGTCCTCTTTGCGCCAGAAGATCTCTCACTCATCCGGGGCGAACCGTCTGGCCGTCGCCGATTCATCGACCAGCTTGCGATGACGCTCGCGCCCCGTTTTAGCGCTGTCATCGCTGACTATGAGCGGGTGCTGAAGCAACGGAACACACTTCTCAAATCGTTACGCGGCGGAATCAATCCCAATCAAGAGAAGACGCTCTCGATTTGGGACGAAAAACTGGTCAGCCTTGGCACGCAGATCATCGCCCGTCGTGCGGTGCTCGTTGAGCAACTGCGTGATCCCCTTCGCCGGGCATATGCCACCGTTGTTGCCGCTGACCACTCGCCAACAATCGACCTCAATCTGAGCGTGACGGGCCACGATATTGATGGAGATGAGACCAGCACTGAGGCTGAAAACACTGCGGTTCCGACAGAAAGCCAGATCAGCGTCCACTTCAGAGAAAGCCTCGACCGCAGACGCCGTGCTGAAAGGGAACGTGGCCTCACACTGGTTGGGCCACACCGAGACGACCTCCTTTTTGGACTCAATCACCTACCGGTGAAGGGCTACGCAAGCCACGGAGAATCCTGGTCGTTTGTCCTGGCGCTCAAACTGGCGATGGCTGAGTTGCTGCGTCGTGACTCAGAACTCGGGGACCCTGTGCTCATCCTTGACGATGTTTTTGCGGAGCTCGACAGGCACCGTCGCCGCCGTCTTGCCGAGGCAATCACCGGCTATGAGCAGGTCCTGGTCACGGCTGCTGTCCGAGAGGACATTCCGGAGGAATTGCAGGCGGTTCCTGTGTACATCCGTGCTGGATCCGTTGTGGATGAGACGAGTTTTGATGCTTGATCTTGACGGGGTTAACGCCGAGTGTTCCCGCGTGTACGAGCACATGAAAATGGTTTTTGGTGGCTATAGACCTCAGAAGCGGCGGGAAAACGGGCGCTCAGACTCCAGGGGAAGCCAGCCGTTCACCCCTGGGCGGGATCCACGTGGAATTAGCGACGTCATGGGCGCGCTCACCTCCTCGCTCGGATGGGAAAAGCAACTGGCGACCAGCGACCTGGTCGCGCGTTGGGCTGACGTTGCGGGGGAGCAGACAGCACAGCACTCAACACCGGTCGAAATCACTGCTGGTGTGTTGACCATCCAGTGCGAGTCAACGGCGTGGGCAACACAACTGCGGATGATGCGTGTTGAGCTGCAGACTCAAATTGCGACGCAGTTCCCGGAGGCTGGGGTCACAACGATCCGCTTTTTAGGCCCGAACGTCCCATCCTTCAAACGTGGTCCCAGATCGGTTCAGGGGCGTGGAGTCCGCGATACCTACGGTTAAGTCGGCAAATCAGGTCGAGGAGCAAGAAAAAGCCCCGTAAATGGCCGTATAGCGAAGGTAAACCGCCTGTTGCTTGGTAGACTCAAGTGTCTATCCGTAGACGGTTTGGAGCCTCACTACATATGTCAGAAGAACCGAAGATCGGTCAAGAAAGCGGCGACTACGGAGCCGATCAGATTCAGGTTCTCGAGGGCCTTGAAGCGGTGCGTAAGCGTCCCGGTATGTACATCGGGTCAACGGGACCGCGTGGACTGCATCACCTGGTGTACGAGATCGTCGACAACTCGGTTGACGAGGCACTTGCCGGCCACGCCGACAACATCGGAGTCACCATTCTCGCCGATGGCGCCGTTCGCGTTGTGGACAACGGCCGAGGAATCCCGGTTGATATTCATCCCGTTGAAAAGAAGTCGACGGTCGAGGTGGTACTGACGATCCTGCACGCGGGTGGAAAATTCGGTGGCGGCGGCTACGCGGTCTCCGGTGGTCTGCACGGTGTTGGTAGCT
>JBQELM010000208.1:0-4656 GCA_052103915.1 Mycetocola sp.
GATCCTGACCGAGGCCCCCTGCACAACGCGGTGCGTCCTTCCGGATGACACCGTATGACACACAACAAGCGCAAAACGCGCCCGCGATCTAGCCTGACCTCATGACGAATTCCAGTGCACAGCCGGTCGTCCACATCCTGCACGAAAACGAGGAGTGGTTGCCGCCGCTTCGGGCTGGCCTTGAGGCCGCCGGCGTTCCCTACCGCGAGTGGGACCTGAACGAGGGGTCCATCAATCTGGATGAGGAGCCGGAACCCGGCGTGTACTGGTCGCGGCTGAGTGCCTCGGCGCACACCCGGGGGCACGAGTACGCCAAGGAGTACACCCGCGCGGTATTGCGCTGGCTTGAGTCGTACGGTCGCCGGGTCGTCAACGGGTCCGACGTGCTTGAGCTTGAGGTGAGCAAGGTCAACCAGTACACGGCCCTGCGTGCTGCCGGGTTCGCTGTTCCGCGCACCATCGCCGTGTTCAGCACTGATGAGCTGTCGACCAGGGCGCGCGAGCTGCCGGTTCCGTTCATCACCAAGCACAACCAGGGTGGCAAGGGTCTGGGCGTCCGCCGCTTTGACTCCTATGACGAGTTTGATGCGGCCATCGCCGTCGCCGACCCGGACGAGGGCCCGGCTGATGGAATCACGCTGCTTCAGGAGCTTGTGTCCACCACCGAACCGTTCATCACCCGGGCGGAGTTTGTTGGTGGCAAGTTTGTGTACGCGGTGAGGGTCGACACCTCAGCCGGCAGTTTTGAGCTGTGCCCGGCCGACGCGTGCGTTGTGCCTGAGGCAGGGTTTGCTCCAGCCGTGTGCGATGTGCCCGGCGCGGAGCAGACGGACGGCTCAACGCTCAGCGTCCCCAGCCTGTTCCGCGAGCGCACGGAGATCACCGCTGATCACCCGCTTATTGTTGCTCTTGAGGGTTTCCTTGCGGCACGGGGGATCGAGGTCGCCGGTGTTGAGTTCTTTGACGCGGCAGACGGACGATTGATTCCGTACGACATCAACACCAACACCAACTACAACCCCGATGTGGAGGCGGCTAACGGTCACCGTGCCGCCAACGCTTTGGGACTTTTCCTTGGCGCGGAACTCGCCGCGCTCACACCTGAAGGGGCTCCTGTATGACCGACGCCGACTGTTCTCAGACCGTTCCTCCGTCCCGGCTCCGCCACGACGAGAGTTACGGTTTTGCGACGGAACAGATCCATGCCGGGGACACCCCCGACCTCAGCAAGGGGTCACGGATCACTCCCGTCTATATGAGTGCAGGATTTGAGTTTGACGACTTTGATCAGGCATCGGAGCGGTTCCTTGATACCGCCTCTGTCTACAGCTACACCAGGGTTGGCAACCCAACAAACGCTGCGGTTGAGCGTAAGATCACCCAGCTTGACCACGGCGTCGGCACGATTCTTCTGGCGAGTGGGCAGGCCGCGACGGCGGTTGTTGCACTTTCTGTTCTGCAGACCGGTGACCGCGTGTTGTGCTCATCAAGCGCATACGAGGGAACAAAGGGTCTGTTCTCCGCCAACCTTGCCCGGTTGGGCATCGGGGCGGATTTTGTGGAGGACCCGTCGGACCTGGCTGAGTGGGAGAGCCGGATCACGCCACAGACACGGTTGCTGTTCGGTGAGAGTATCCCCAACCCCAAGAACGATGTCCTTGATGTGCCAGGGCTGGCTGAGGTGGCGCACCGGCACGGGCTCCCGCTTGCCATTGATAACACGGTGGCAACGCCGTACCTGTTCCGCCCCCTCGATTTTGGTGCGGATATCGTCACGTACTCCACCTCAAAACTGCTCACCGGTCACGGTGCGTCGCTTGGTGGTGCTGTCGTTCTTGGTGACGGTTTTGACTGGTGGAGTGACGCCGAGAAGTTCCCGCAGTATGCCACCCCCGCGCACGGGACCCAGGGGCCGAGTTGGGTTGAAGCTCACGGCTCTGGCGCGGTGACGGCCTTTACCCGCGACACTGTTGCGATGCGATTCGGACCAACCCAGTCGCCGTGGCACGCTTTCCTGCTGAACCAGGGGCTTGAGACGCTGTCGTTGCGTCTTGCTCGCCACTCGGAGACCTCGGTGGCTGTCGCTCGCTGGCTTGAGCAGCGCCCCGAGGTTGTGAGTGTTGACTACGCGGGTCTGGAATCGAGCCCCTACAACGAGCTCGCCACACGCCTGCTGCCCCGGGGCACCGGGTCCGTGTTCGCCTTCACACTTCGCGGTGGGATTGAGGACGCCAAGCGTTTTTATAACTCCGTTGAGTTGTTCAGCCGGATGACACATATCGGTGATGTCCGCTCGCTGATCCTTCACCCGGCGACAACAATTTATGTGCAGCAGACACCGGAGCAGCGAGCTGCGGCCGGCATCTCTGACGGGCTGTTGCGACTGTCCATTGGCTTGGAGGACGCGGACGATCTGATCCGTGACCTTGAGCGCGGATTTGAGGCCATCGCCTCGGTTGACTAGCCGGTCACACGCTGGGCTGTTCTGCTCCCGTCTACAGTCGTCGACGGTTGAGCAGAACGGCCGCCGTGACCACAAGCACCGCTGTGCTGAGGACCGGGACGGCCGCTCCGATCAGTGGTGACACGGCCGAGGCCGGCGTAGCCATGATGAGCGGTTGTTCGGGCACAAGGGAGCCGTGTGCTGCGGCGAGCGCCCCGAACGGCAGAATCGCCGCGGTCTGTCCGTGCGCGGCACCAATGACGGCGTCGATGGTGTTACCCACAAGTGGTTCACCGATGACGGCCCAGCTGATGAGGGCAACAAGGGAGAGCGTCGGACCGGCCAGGATGACGGCGAGGCAGGCTCCCCAGACCGCCCAGCTTGCCGTGGTTGCGGCGTGCAGCAGCAGAGCGAGGATCAGCGTGGGGATCGGCAGACTGAGGCCGGGACCTCCCGCGAGAACAATCAGAATGGCGCCTGAGCACAGGAGCGCGCTCAGCACCGCCAGGGCGGTATGAACGGACAGGTAGGCGGTCAGCACACGCCACCGCTGAGGGGTGTCCAACAGGGTGCGCGTGATGGTGTTGTCTTTGAACTCGGCACCAATCATGAGCGTTGTGGCTACGCCAGCAGCGACCGGTGCTGCGGACCCGCGGGTGAGAAGGAGCACAAACTGTTCTGTGCTTCCTGGGGTTGTGTTCGTGCCGTGTGGCCCGACAAAACCGTCGAGGAGCCAGAGGCCAACCAGCGCCGCCACGGTGCTGAGGGTCAGCGGGATGAGCAGGGTGGGAACAAGTCGCCTGAGCGTCCCCACCCTGTGCCACTCGGCCATGATTGCCGGGCTCACCGTGGGGGCTCGTCACTCGTGTTGGCGCCGATGGCGTTGTGAAAGGCGTCGTCAATTCCGGTGGTTGCCGGAACAAGCTCGGTGATCAGTGACCCAACGTTGTGTGCGGTTTGGGCAATCTGGGTGGTGCTCAGTCCGGCGACGGAGATCCTGTTTCGGCGGCGCTCCACAATGGTTGCACCCTGGGCGACGAGGGCGGCGGCGAGGACATCGGGGCTGTGTGAGCGGACGTTGATGAGGGCGTGGCCGTAGCGGTCAAGGAACTCGTCAACGGGTCCGGCGGCGACCAGCTGCCCTCTGGCAAGGACAGCGATGTCGTCGGCAATGTGCACCAGGCTCTCGAGCGCGTGGGAGGACACGACCACCGCGGCACCCCGGTCGGCGCGGTTGCGGATGGTCCCGTTGAGCCAGCGGAGTCCGGACGGGTCCAGCCCGTTTCCCGGTTCGTCAAGGATGAGGAGCACCGGATCTCCGAGGAGGGCCGTCGCTAGGGCCAGCCGCTGTTTCATGCCGAGGGAGTAGTGCCGTACGCGCAGTCGTGGCTGGGTGCTGAGACCAACCTCGTGGAGCAACGGTGTGATTCGGGTGGCAGGGATCTGTGCCGCGGCCGCAACCATGCGCAGATGTTGGGTTGCGGTGTGGCTTGGCGCTGCGACGAGGGCGTCGAGCATGACACCAACGTGCCGAGCGGGTGATCGGAGACGGGTGTAGCTGGTGCCGGCGATGGCAATTGTTCCGCCACCCGGCCTGAGTGATGTCATGCGGTGGAGGAGCGTTGACTTGCCGGCCCCATTGGGGCCGACAAGGGCAAGGACCCTGCCTGATGTCGCGGTTAACGTGATGCCGGTCAGGAGTGCTCGGCCTGCTGACGTTGCGGTGACGTTGTGCAGCTGGAGGACGTGGTCGGTCCGCACTAGTGGTGTTCCCTGATCGTGGCTGCCTGCGTGCTCCCCGCATTCGGGAGGACAAGCGTCCACCGCGGTGTTGGCGCTCGGCTGTGGTCGTGGCTCACCAGGACCACAATCGCCTGGCGGGACCACCGTCGGATGTCGTCGTCGAGGAGTTCAGCTCCGGCGCGGTCGAGCCCGCTGAACGGCTCATCGAGAACAATGAGTGCTGCCTGCCCCAGCGTGCACATGGTGAGCCAGAGTTTGCGGGTGTTGCCCGTTGAGAGGGAGTCCACGCTGTGGTCAAGCCATTCTGCTCCGCCGTAGCGTTCAAAACGCGCGACGGCGTCGCTGACGGGAACTCCGACGGTCCTCGCGGCAAAAATGAGGTGGTCTCCCGCGCTCATCGGTCCAAAGAGTGTTGGCTCGGCCCGGCATACCCTGCGCAGGGGCCGTGTGGCTGCGGCGTGCGCGGGGCG
>JBQELM010000209.1:0-4642 GCA_052103915.1 Mycetocola sp.
TCATATGTAACTCGTACGCATCAGTGCGGACATTTTGATCAGGTATAAGGAGCTCCGTGCCCACAACAGCCCCCGGTGCGTGGAAGCTCCGTGCACTGACAGCAATTTTGATTCTTGAGGCGCTGGTGATGGTCGCGATTGTGCTGTGGCTCATCGTTGACCTGTTCACACTGACGCCGAGCTCCTACGCCACGGCCATCGCGATTACCGTCCTTGCCGCGATCGGTGCGGTATTTATTGGTGTCATCGCGACCATGTGTCTCCGCCGTCACCCACGGTTCCGTGGGGGAGCGGTGATCTGGCAGCTGATCCAGCTTGCGATTGCGGTCGGCAGTTTTCAGGGCGCGTTTGCGCAGCCGCTCATCGGATGGGCAATCCTGATTCCCTCGGTTGCGGCGCTTGTGTTGTCGTTCAGCCGTCCGGTGACCGACCTGGTGACCTCACAGCCGTAATACGACAGGCGTTGCGGAGCTCGCCTCCGGAGTGCCTTGCCGTGGCTTCACGGTGACCGCTGATCAGCAACGCCGCGCACCGTTGCGAGAGGTGTCGGTCGTCTGGGAGTGTGCGCGTCCAGGACTAGGAACACGGAGCGTTGCCGGGCGTGCCGGGCCAGCTACGCTGCGATCCCCAATTTCTTGCGCAGCGAGGCCACGTGACCGGTTGCCCTCACGTTGTACAGAGCAAGCGAGAGAACACCGTTCTCATCAATGACAAACGTTGAGCGAAGCACTCCCTCAACAACCTTGCCGTACAGGTTCTTCTCGCCGAAGGCCGCGTATGCGTGGTGAACGCTCAGATCCTCGTCCGAGAGCAGGGGGAAACTGAGCCCATCGCGCTCGGCGAACTCGGCCAGTTTGTCCACGCTGTCCTTCGAGACCCCAAGAACGGTGTATCCCGCGCTGGCGAGCGAGCCCAGGTTGTCCCGAAAATCACACGCCTGCTTTGTGCACCCGGGTGTCATTGCAGCGGGGTAGAAATACAGGATGACCTTCTGCCCACGAAGCTCCGACAGCGTCACGGACGAACCATCGGATGCGGTCAGGGTGAAGTCGGGTGCCGTATCGCCGGCGACGAGTCGATCTGCCATGGAACCAGCCTAACTGTCTGAGCTTCCCGCTCTGGTCGTGAATGTTTCAAGAAGTCGCTGAAGTGAATCAAGTCGTGCAGAGCCCGCATCGCCGAGTTCACCAGAGGCATCGGCAAGAACAAGTGCGCAGTCCGTGGCGTCCGGCAGATGGGTGCAGCCACGTGGGCAGCCCTCGGCAATGGTCGCGAGGTCGGTGAACGAGCGAAGAATGTTCGCCGGATCGACATGGCCAAGACCAAAGGACCGAACGCCGGGGGTGTCGATGACCCATCCCTCGTCGCCGTTGTCGTCAAGACGATACGAGACCGTTGAGGATGAGGTGTGGCGGCCCCGGCCGGTGACCTGGTTGACGTGACCTGTGGCGCGATTGGCGCCAGGAGCAATGGCGTTCACCAGCGTTGACTTACCCACACCGGAATGGCCAACAAACACGGTTTCGTGGCCAAGCAGCGAGGCCGTGATCTCCTCAACCGGGATGTCACCGGACTGGGAGCGGAACACCGGAATGTCCAGACCGGTGAAGTTGGCCAGGAACGGTTCGGGGTCGGCCAGATCGGTCTTGGTGATGCACAGCATCGGGGCGATCCCCGCGTCGTACGCGGCAACAAGGTACCGGTCAACCAGCCGTGCCCGTGGTTCGGGGTTTGCCGCTGCCACAACGATCAGTAGTTGATCTGCGTTGGCCACAACAATGCGTTCAACCTCGTCCGTGTCGTCGGCGCTGCGACGAAGCACCGTTGAGCGTTCCGCAATTCGAACGATGCGGGCCAGCGTGCCCTCCTCGCCGCTCAGGTCGCCGACAACATCAACCCTGTCGCCGTTCACAATGGCCTGGCGCCGAAGCTCCCGTGCCCTGACGCAGCTGAGCTCGGTGTCGTCTGTTGCACCCTCAAGACGCACGCGGTACCGGCCACGGTCAACGGCAAAAACCCGGCCACGCGCGGCGTCCTCGTGTTTGGGCCTGATCTTTGTCCTCGGGCGGTTCGCCTTGGGATTCGGGCGCGACTTGATCTGCGACTCGTCGAAGTAGACGTCGTCGTCCTCGTCACCGTCACCCTGCCACCAGCTCACGGGATCACGCCCCAAGCATCCGCTGCCAGAGCTGCGTGAACTGGGGGAGAGTTTTTGAGGTCGTCTTGATGTTTTCAATACTCACACCGGGCACACGCAGGCCGATGATGGCTCCAGCTGTCGCCATACGGTGGTCGTGGTAGCTCTGCCACTCGTCGCCGTGCAGCGGGCGCGGCGTGACGATGATGCCGTCCTCGGTTTCCTTCGCGTCCCCACCCAGGCGGTTGATCTCCGTCACGAGCGCGGCGAGCCTGTCCGTCTCGTGGTGACGGATGTGGCCGATACCGGTGAAGGTACTTGTTCCAGTGGCCAGCGCAGCCAGCGCGATCAGCGGCGGAGCAAGCTCGCCTGCCTCGCCCAGATCAAGGGTGACCGGGGTGATTGTTTCGGGTCCCGTGACACTGAGCACACCGTCACTCAGGTGAACCGTCGCTCCAAAGTGCGGCAGGAGCTCTGTCAGCTGTGCGCCGACCTGGGTCGTGGTTGTCGGCCAGTCCCGGATGCTCACGGTTCCGCCGGTGGCAACGGCGGCGGCAAGGAAGGGTGCCGCGTTGGATAGGTCTGGTTCGATGGTCATGTCGCGCGCCGAGATGCGCTGTGGCGCCACAATCCACACACCGGTCTCCGGTGATTCAACGCTCACGCCTCGTTCGGCCAGGGCGTCAACGGTCATCTCAATGTGCGGGATGCTCGGAAGCCGCTCACCGCTGTGCCGAAGGTGAACACCCTCGTCAAACCGGGCACCGGCCAGGAGTAGCGCAGAGACAAACTGGGAGGTCTTTGACGCATCAATCGTGACCGACCCGCCCCGGAGGCTTCCGGTTCCGTGCACGGTGAAGGGCAGGGTTCCCGACCCGTCATCGGCAATGTCGGCACCCAGCGAGCGGAGCCCGTTGATCAACGCGGACATGGGGCGTGTACGTGCTGTCGGGTCGGCATCAAACGCGGTTGGTCCCAGTGCGAGCGTGGCCAGCGGAGGGGCAAACCTCATCACCGTTCCGGCCTGGTCACAGTCAACCGTTGTGGACCCGAGAAGTTCGTCCGGGGGAGTAATGACCAGGTCCGGGCCAAACTCTCCGGTGCCCTGCCGCTCCTCAACCTGCACGCCAAAGGACCGCAGAGCCTGAACCATCGCCTCCGAGTCTCTGGAGTGAAGCGGCGAGCGGAGCACGCTTGTACCGTCGGCCAGCGCGGAGAGGATCAGCTCGCGGTTGGTCAGCGATTTGGACCCGGGCAACTGCAGCGTTGCGCTGATCGGAGCGTCGGCAACGGGCGCAGCCCAGGGCAGATCCTCCTCTGGCGCAGAAGCATCGTCGTAGAGGGGAAGGTCTGGGGCGGAATATTTCGACTCGAGCATCGTTGTCAAGAGTATCGGCGGTTGGACACAATGACGAGCGGAGGACCTGTGGGCAGCGCACTTCTTGATAAACCCATCACAGGAGCACGGCGAAGCCCCGTGAGGAGACGGCGCCACACCGGGGCCGTGCAGGCTCTCACCGTAGACTTGCCGGTGATGACTACTGATGAGGCCACTCCACCGGCCAACACCGCGGAAACCGCGGCTGTTGTTGATGACCCGCGCGCCCTGTTTGAAGAGCAGGCGCTGCCGTTTATCGACCAGCTGTACGGCGCAGCCATGCGTATGACCCGGAATCCGCAGGATGCCCAGGACCTTGTGCAGGAGACCTTCGCCAAGGCGTATCGGGCATTTGACCGTTTCCAGCAGGGAACAAATCTCAAGGCCTGGCTATATCGGATCCTCACCAACAGCTACATCAATGACTACCGCAAGAAGCAGCGTGAGCCGTTCCAGAGCGCCATTGATGACCTCGAGGACTGGCAACTCGGCGGCGCCGAGTCAACAACGGCGAGTTCAGCCCGGTCAGCGGAGGCCGAGGCCATTGATCACATGCCTGACGGTGTGGTGAAGGAAGCGCTGCAGGCGGTTCCTGAGGACTTCCGTATGGCCGTGTACCTCGCCGACGTTGAGGGGTTTGCCTACCAGGAGATCGCCGACATCATGAAGACGCCCATCGGCACAGTGATGAGCCGGCTGCACCGGGGGCGACGGTTGCTCCGCGAAATGCTGGCCGACTACGCCGGCGAGCAGGGGATTCAGACATCAGCTACATCAACGAGGAGCAGGAAATGAGCGACTGCGGTTGCGAGAAGGCGCGTAAGGACCTGGAAGAGTACCTGCGCAACGAGGTCTGCAGCACCGAGGCCGCAGATATCCGTGAGCACATCAGCAACTGTGCTGACTGCCAGAGCGAGGTTGTGATCTCGCAAACCCTGACAGACGTCATCCAGCGCGCCTGCAAGGAGAGCGCGCCAGAGGAACTGAAGCTTCAGGTTCTCGCCCAGCTGCGTGAGGTGCAGAAGAGCCACGGTTAGCGCCGTCCACGCTGTGCACGATGCGTGGCGCATCGTTAACGATTGAGGGGCCGGACGGTACACACCGTCCGGCCCCTCAACCCGTGTAAA
>JBQELM010000210.1:0-4633 GCA_052103915.1 Mycetocola sp.
CACCCCGCCAACACGTCACCCGTGCCCGCGCTCGCCAGCCAGTGCGTGGTGACCGGAACAGTGCGTGCCCTCCCCGACGGTGTGGCCACAACCGTTGTTGACCCCTTCAGCACAACAACACAGTTCCACCGCGCCGCGGCCCGCACCGCTGCCGCAACCGGATCGGCCTCAACCCCTGCCCTGTCGACATCCAGCAGTGCGGCCAGTTCTCCGGCATGGGGGGTGATGACAACCGGAGGTTCGCCGGCTGCATCCCCCTCAGTACCCGCCCCGGTGGTTACGGCCTTGAGCCGCAGCCGCCTGCCCAACAGGGTGATGCCGCCTGCATCAAGAACAACGGGGACGCTCGCACTCGGTGGTGTCGCGGCCACGGACTGATCCCAGCGGAGCACAGCCTCGTCGCGATCCATGCCTGAGCCGATCAGGATCGCCTGTGCCCGACCCGGCCCCGGCACGATTTCTGGCCGCCTGGCCAGGACAAGGTGTGTCACCGGGTCGGGGCCCACAAACCTGACCATGCCGGGTCCTGACCGGAGCGCAGCCTCGACGCCGAGGACGGCGGCCCCGGGGTAGCGGACGGAACCGGTGACAATCGCGAGCACGCCCCTGGAGTACTTGTTGTCCGTCGCGTGCGGAGCCACCAGGATTCGCGACGCATCGGCCACCGTCCATTCAACCGCGATCTGGGGTCCCGTGTTCTCCGCTGCCATGCTCCAAGCCTAGGGACCGGTGAGCCCAAAAACGACGGTGCCGGACAGCTCCGCAGGGAACGTGTCCGGCACCGTCATCGCTGGGTTGAGCTCCATCTGGAACGTCGCCCCGCCAGGCGGGTGGTTAACGACGCCGCTGTGTGGCGTCCTCCACCTCTCCAACGAGCTCCTCGATGATGTCCTCGAGGAACAGAACACCCGTCGTGTCGCCCTCACCAGAAATCACTCGAGCCAGGTGAGACCCGCTCCGGCGCATCACCGCCAGTGCGTCCTCCAGCTCGCTATTGGCCGGGATCGAGACAAGCGAGCGAATCCGCTTGCTTGGAATCGGTGCCGTTGACTCATCGGCGGCCCTGTCGTTCTCCATCCGGAGCACGTCCTTGAGGTGGACGTAGCCGGTGGGTTGACCGTTCTCGTCGCGGATCACATAGCGGGAGAAGCCGTGCTTGGCGACCGCCCGCTCCACCTCTGTTGGTGTGGCCGAGGCGGGAAGCGTCACGAGCTTGTCCAGCGGCAGCGCCACATCCCGCACCGTTTTGGTTGTGAACTCAAGCGCGTTGAGCAGAGCACCCGAGGAGTCCGTCAGGACACCCTCCCTGGTTGACTGGTCAACAATCGTCTGCACCTCGTCCAGGGTGAAGGTGGACGCAGCCTCGTTCTTCGGCTCAACCCTGAACAGGCGAAGCACCGCGTTGGCGATCCCGTTGAGCACCCAGATCACGGGGCGGAAGATCCGCGACACCCAGACAAGCGCCGGAGCCAGAATCAGCACCGCGCGGTCGGGAACAGAGAACGAGAGGTTCTTGGGAATCATCTCGCCAAACACCACGTGCAGGTACGACACCAGGATCAGTGTGATGGCGAAGGCGACGGGGCCCACAACCTTCTCTGGCATGTTCAGCAGCCCAAGCGGAACCTCAAGCAGGTGGTGGATCGCCGGTTCTGACACGTTCAGGATCAGAAGCGAACAGATCGTAATACCCAGCTGGGAGGTGGCGAGCATGAGGGTCGCGTGCTCCATCGCCCAGAGGGCGGTTTTGGCGCTCCGCTTGCCCTTTTCAGCGAGCGGCTCAATCTGAGACCGTTTGGCTGAGATGACGGCAAACTCTGCACCAACAAAAAACGCGTTGGCGATCAGCAGAACAAACAGCCAGAAGATACCCATCCAGTCGCTCATCGGGTCGCCTCCGTTCCTGTTGTGTCCGCACTGTCTGGTGCAGCGACCTCCGCGACAAAACGAACCCGGTCAACCCGGCGCCCGTCCATCCGGACGACGTGCAGGGTTCCGCCCGGTGTTGGCACCGTGTCACCCACGGCGGGGAGACGGCCAAGCGCCGTCATCAGGTAACCGGCAACGGTTTCGTAGTCGTCGTCCTCCGGCACCCTGATCCGAGCGCGTTCCCAGATTTCGTCTGGGCGGAGCAGCCCGGGGAAGGTTGTCCCCCTGGCCGTCGTCACGATTCCGGCGCGAGAACGGTCGTGCTCGTCAGACACCTCGCCGATAATTTCCTCGACCAGGTCTTCAAGCGTGGCAACCCCGGCCGTTCCGCCGTACTCGTCAACCACGATGGCCATCTGGTAGCCGCGTCCCCTGAGCTCGGAGAGCAGCACGTCAAGTTTCATGGTCTCAGGAACACGAATGGGGTCCTCCATGAGGGCGGCAACCGGAACGTCGTTCCGGCGCTCCGGCGGTACAGAGACAGCCTGCTTGATGTGCACAATTCCCACGACGTCATCGGCGTCCTGATCGATGACGGGGAACCGGGAAAAGCCGGTGTCCCTCGCTCGCTGGATGACGTCCTGCGCCGTGTCACCCCGCTGGACGGTTTCCATGGCACCGCGCGGTGCCATCACATCGGAGGCGTCACGACTGGAGAACTGCAGGGTGCGGTCCAGCAGCGTTGCGGTGTCGGCTTCGAGTGTTCCAGCACCGGCCGAGCGGCGCACCAGACTGGAGAGTTCCTCTGCGCTTCGCGCGCCGGAAAGCTCTTCCTTTGGTTCAATGCCCATCGCCCGGAGCACCTTGTTGGCGCTGCCGTTCAGGACGATGATGGCTGGCTTGAACACCGCGGTAAATGCGGTCTGGAAGGGGATGACGAGCTTGGCGGTCTGCCGCGGCACGGCGAGGGCAAAGTTCTTTGGCACCAGTTCGCCGAAGAGCATCGACAGCAGCGTGGCAATCACAACGGCCAGAATTGTGGCGATGGGAGCAACGGCTGCGGAGGGAAGCCCCGCACCACGGAGCGGTTCCGCCAGGAAGTTCGACAGCGCCGGTTCCATTGTGTAACCGGTGAGCAGTGTCGTCAGTGTGATGCCGAGCTGCGCACTCGACAGGTGTGTTGAGGTGATCCGAAGGGCTGCGATCGTCATCGTCAGGCGGCTTTCACCGCGGGCGCGACGCGCCTCAAGATCCGAGCGGTCAAGGTTGACCAGGGCAAATTCACTTGCCACAAACAGTCCGGTTCCAACCGTGAGGAGCAGACCGATTCCTAACAGAATCCAATCAGACACGGGCATCGCCCGCCTCACGGTTGCACATTCGGTGTTCGGGCGAGCTTGTAGAGGGAGGTTCGTCCATAGTGCGAACTATTCTATGGCCGCTCACCGTCGCTCACGCAGGCTTTTGCCTGAGAAGTGCATTTGTTCGGTCACCAGGACACGGGAAGCGCCTTGCCCTCCTCATAGCCTGAGGCCGACTGCACTCCGATCACGGCACGCTCGCTGAACTGCGTCAGGGTCGTCGCACCCGCGTAACTGAGCGAGGACCGCAGGCCGGAGGTGATCAGATCAAGCAGGTCGTCAATCGAGGGTCGCTCGGGATCGATATAGATGTGGGACGAGGAAATGCCCTCAGCGAACAGCCGCTTCCGCGCCAGTTCGAAGGGGTCAACTCGAGCAAAGCGATCGGCAACCGCCTTCGCCGATGCCATGCCCCAGCTCTCCTTATACGCTCGACCGTCCGCATCCCGACACAGCTCCCCCGGGGACTCAACGGTCCCGGCAAACCAGGACCCAATCATCACCTGTGCCCCACCGGCGGCCAGCGCCAACGCCACATCACGTGGGTACCTGACTCCCCCGTCCGCCCAGATATGCGCCCCCAGATCCGCCGCCTCAGCCGCGCACTCCAGGACCGCAGAGAACTGCGGCCTCCCGACAGCTGTCATCATGCGCGTGGTGCACATGGCGCCCGGTCCAACGCCAACCTTCACGATGGTCGCTCCCGCGGAGACCAGGTCGCGAACCCCCTCGGCACTGACCACATTTCCCGCAACGATGGGCACACCAAGATCACGGGCCGCAATCGCCTCAACCGCACGGATCGCATTGTCCTGGTGTCCATGAGCCGTGTCAACGACGATGACGTCTGCTCCTGCCCCCACCAGCGCCTCGGCTTTGTCTGCTGGTGACGAGTTCACGCCAATCGCCGCGGCAACACGAAGACGGCCGTAGTGATCCACATTCGGCCTGTAGCTCGCCGCCCGAACGGCACCGGTACGCGACATGACACCAACCAGCCGCCCGTGATCAACAACAGTGCACAGGGTCGCGTCCGCGTCGTGCATGAGAGTGAACATTGCCTTCGGGTCAGCCAGCTGCTCCAGATCGATGCCGGGAACGGGGACCGCAAGTCGGCCAAGCGGGGCATCAGGGTCAGCCGTTGCCAGGCGGGTGCCTTCAACGACACCCACCAGGTTTCCGTCCGCTGTCACCACGACGGCCCCATAACCGGGCAGAGCCGGGATCCGCAGCAGCGCCTGGGCAACCCGATCAGTCGGCGCAAACTCCTGCGCGGTCTCCACGCCGGCGTGCTGTGTTTTCACCCAGGAAATGGCTTCAGCGCGTTCCTGGAGCAGCCCGTCCTGGGGAATCACGGCCAGCCCGCCACGTCGCGCCATCTGCGCGGCCAGCCGCGGGCCGGT
>JBQELM010000211.1:0-4615 GCA_052103915.1 Mycetocola sp.
GTCTTAACCAGCGACGAAGCCTCGGCGGCAACGGGGGCAAGCTCAGCCATCGTGGCGGCGTACGCCACCTCGTTCTCCGTGCGGGACGTCCCAAACACAACCCCTGCAACAGCGCCGTCCTGTGTCAGAACGGGGCCACCGGAGTTGCCCTTCTTCACGCTGGCAGCAAGGGTGTACGAGTCACGGTTGACCGTCTCACCACCCGTGCTGAGCGTCAGCGGACCCGCGGCCAGAACGGACGCGGAACCAACCGTGAGCGGGCCGCCCAGCGGATGACCCGCAATAACGGCGTCGGTTCCGACCGAGAGCGTGGTGCTCAGCGGAAGGGCAGGCGTTGCCGTGCTCTCCACCGCAATCACGGCCAGATCAGCATCGGCGTCCCAATAGACCACGCGCCCCGTCGTGGGGATCTCGCCCGGCAGATCAACAACCGGCTTATCAACACCAGCAACAACGTGGGCGTTGGTCACAACACGGCCCGGAGCCACAACAAAACCGCTCCCCGTCATATTGACACCGCACTCCGCAGCGGTACCGGAGATCAGCGCAACCGAGTCGACGGCCTGCTCAAGCGCGTCCGTTGACAGGTCAAGAACGGGAGCGGCCACGCCGCTCAACTCCGGAGCGTTGACGGTGTCAACGACCCAGGCCGGTGCCTCGGCTACAAAAACATCGCGGGCCTCGGTGAGTGCCGTGGACAGCGGGGCAGGGGTCAGATTCTTAATGCTCTGAACAATGCGCGAACCGGCAACAGCCGGGGTGAGCCACGGCGTTCCGAGAGCGGTGATGCTTCCGCTGACCAGCAAAATGGTGAGTGCGCTGACCACAAATGAGGCCGCAGCCCCAGCCAGCCGGTCGATGATTCCCAGTTTGATCAGGCGAACACCGCTGCGGAACAGGCTCCCAATCAGCGAACCGATGACGGCCCCACCGGCCACAAACGCAACCGTGGCCGCAATGGCTGCGGGCACACGCCAGGTCGAATCCGTGACCCAACTCATCACCGCTGGCAGGGTCAGATAGGTTGCCAGTGCACCAAGCGCCAGACCGGCCAGGGTGCCAAGCACCCTGAAAAAGCCGGACGACCATCCGTGCAGGACCGCGCCGAGCAGCGCAAGAGCCAGCAGGATGTCGATCACAAGCGCAGCGGTCACACGTGTCCTTCCATGGGTGTGAGGGGGAAACTCCATTTTTGCGCAGTAATCCGATGAACACCTGGGTTCACCCCGCTGTTCTACTGATCGTGATCAGCCGGTGACCTGGGGCGGTCCCGCAGGCAGCGCGGATCGGTGAAGCAGGAGGGCGGGGACATCCGTCACGTGGAGTCACACGGGGATAAAAGGGGACAACTTCCGCATCACAGTGCGGAACTCCGGCATACTTTGCGGCACGAGCGCAGCTCATCATTCCACCCTTTTTGTGATCGGAGATCGCCCATGGCTCAGGCCAGCCCGTCCGTTTCAGCTGAACCCCGAACCGGGACAAAACTTGCCGCGGAGGTGGCGGGAACCTTTGTTCTTGTTTTTGGCCTGACGGGAACAGCAACGTTCTCTGCGGCCTTCGGTGACAGTGAGTCGAACCCTCTGGGGGTCGGCTTTTTTGGTGTGGCGTTTGCCCTCGGATTGAGCGTTTTGATCTCCGCGTACGCGTTTGGACCGGTCTCCGGTGGGCACTTTAATCCGGCCGTCACCGTTGGACTGGCTGTGGCGGGCAAGTTCCGCTGGTCTCAGGTTGGTGGGTATGTGGCTGCGCAGATTGTGGGTGCCATTGCCGGTGCGTCAACCGTTTTTGTGCTTGCCGCTCAGGGGCGTCCCGGTTTTCTTGATGCTGCGCTTGACGGTGGTTTTGTCTCTAACGGCTACGGCGAGCTCAGCCCCGGTGGGTTTGGCTTTGGCGCCGCGATCATTGCTGAAATCGTTGGCACGGCAATCTTCCTTCTGGTCATCCTCGGCGTCACACACAAGCGGGGCAACGCGGCAACGGCTCCACTTGCAATCGGCTTCACCCTGACCCTGCTCCTGCTTGTACTGATTCCCATTGACAACGCCTCGCTCAACCCGGCCAGGTCGCTGGCGACGGCGCTCTTTGCCGGTGGCGACTGGCTGGGGCAGCTCTGGGTCTTCCTTGTGTTCCCGCTGGTTGGTGGTGCGGTGGGCGGACTGATCCACCGAGCAGTTTTTGAGGGACGGTCAGTGTCCGCCTGAGCCCGGTGCGGGCGGGGGCGCGCTGGCCCATCGTGAGCAGGTGAGCAGGTGAGCAGGTGAGCAGGTGAGCAGGTGAGCAGGTGAGCAGGTGAGCCGGAGAGTGGTGCGCGCGGGCTGCGTCGTGCGACCTCTGCGGCTCAGGGTTTAGCGCAGACGAACGCCGTCAGCCCACACGCCTCTCACGCCGAGTTCGGCGTTGAGAAGGACCGCATCGGCAACGTACCCCGGAGCGATCCTCGCAATGCGACTCTGCTGGCCCAGGACCGTTGCCGGAACAACGGTGATGGCATCAACCGCGTCAACCAGGCTCATCCCGAGTTCCGACACTGCTCGGCGAAGAGCCACATCCAGGGTGGAGGTGGCCCCGGCGAGCGCGCCGGTGGGACGCCGGGCCACCCCCTGCTCCACGCGGTACGGGACCACGCCAAGCAGGTAGTCACCGTCCGTGGCACCCGTTGCGGCGAGCGCATCCGAGACAAACGCGATCCGCCCGGCTGCGGCGGCAAGCAGAAGTCGCGCCGTGTGGTCATGCAGGTGCACGCCGTCGTTGATCAGCTCAAGTGTGACGCCGGGGCGTGCCAGCGCTGCACCAACCGGGCCTGGTTCCCGTGAGGTGATCTGCGGCATCGCGTTGAGGGCGTGGGTGATCAGGGTTGCCCCGGCATCAATGGCCGCCGTCGTCTGCTCGCTCGTCGCCGTGGTGTGACCAATGGCAACAACAACCCCGGCATCGCGGAAGCGGGAGATGGCGTCCAGGGCTCCGGGGAGCTCGGGAGCGATCGTGATCTGGCTGAGGCCGCCGTTGGCCGACTCAAGGAGCTGGTCCACGCGCTCGGGAGTGGGGAGCTGAAGCGCGGAAAGGTCGTGGGCGCCGCACTTTTCTGGAGAAAGGAACGGCCCCTCCAGGTGCACACCAAGAACACCGGGATCGGCCTGTGCTGCCCGACTGCATTCGGCAAGGTGGGCGGGAAGGCTCTCCGGCGGTGGCGTCGCCAACGACAGAACGCTCCGTGTCGTCCCGGCCCTGCGGTGCGGTGCCAGCGCATCGGCGACGACAGCGCCCGGATCTGACAGGCTGATGCCCGCGCCGCCGTGGCAGTGCAGATCAACAAAACCGGGTGTCAGTGTCATTCCGTCGCCGTCAACGACGGTGGCGTGAGCGGCAGAATCCGTTCCCCGCCAGCTGCGACCCGTCCCAACGGAGCCGACTTTTCCCTCGTCAAAGAGAACCCAGGCGTTGGGTGTCACGGTGCCAGCACTGATGAGTTGAACGGAATGAATGATGGTGGGCATTGTGCCTCCGCTGTCAGTGGTGTGGTGCGGGCGGGTGGGATCGGACGACGTCACTCCTCAACGAACCTGACCGAGGACGTGGCGTCCCCGTCCGGCGGACCAACAGGGGTCAGCAGTGACGGGCTGTTGCCACGTAACGGGGCAACCGGATAGGAGCGTAGCGTCCGTGCGAGCGGAGTGGCGGCCTGGACAACCGCATCAACATACGCCGCGTCCGCGGTGATGGCGGGATTGATCCAGTCGGCAACGAACTCTGCGGGCAGGATCAGCGGGGTCCGGTCGTGAATCGCCGCGACCTCGCCGACCGCCGCGCGTGTGATGATCGTTGCCGTGAGTAGCCAGGGGGACTCGGGCCCCGCCCTCCACCAGGAGTACAGCCCGGCAAGTGCCAGCGGGGCGTTATCCGGCGCATGAACCACGTGGGGAACTCGCGCGTTTTTTGGTCCCGTCCATTCGTAGTAGATCTGTGCGGGAATGACGCAGCGGTGCGCGGGGACCGCGCCTTTCCAGCTTCGGGTTGTGGTCAGGGTTTCGGCGCGGGCGTTAAAGCTGGGGAACTTCAGCCGCGGTTCAGGGGACCACGGCGGGATGAGCGACCAGAGGCCGGGCATGATGCGGGGTTCTGGTGGTGCGCCCGGAGTGAGCGCCGTGTGCAGGAGGACGGGCACAATGCTCCCCGGAGGAATGTTCCACGACGGGGTCCACTCCTCAAAGTTGTTTCCTGCCATGACCCAGTCGGCAATCATCTCGTCGACGCGGTCGTCGAGGGCAAATCGTCCGCACATGGCTTCAGCGTAAAGCTATCCTCCGACTGCTGGACAGCCCACAACCGGGACGGAGCCAATCGCGGCGGATAGGGGATCGGGGATCGCGGATCGGGTCGGTCGGTCGGCTACTGGGCGAGGAGCTGGGTCAGCGTCCAGCCCTCAGGGACCTGAGCCTCTGCCTTGGCACGAACCTCATCAAGGTCGTCCCCCTCGACCTCGAAGCTCTGGGTGTCGGTCCGGCCAAGAACTACGGTCAGTTTCATGCCCTAAGCGTATCGCGCGACCGTCGTGTTCAGCGCCCGTCATGCTCGGCGTTCTGCCCGCTTAACGCACAGTGCGCTCACCCGTTCG
>JBQELM010000212.1:0-4613 GCA_052103915.1 Mycetocola sp.
CACCGCCTGCACCGCCTGAACCGACCGGTGCTGCGGCCCCGGCGGGCGACGCGGCCCCGGCGGGCGAGGCGTCGGGCGCGTCCGACGCTGAGGTTGTTGGGGCGGAGGCGGTCTGATCCGCCGGTGTTCCGTCGTCGGCCACGGCGTCTGCATCCGATGCCGTGTGTGTGCCGGCGCCATCAGTCGTGACCGAGGCCGCGTTCGCGATCAGTCCAGCGTTGGTGCCCGAAGCCGCGGTCCCGTCCGCTGCGGAACCGAATCGCTCACCCTGCGCTGCCTTCGCTCCCCGTGAGCGTACCGCCACAACAATGAGCCAGACCGCCGCACCAATCAAGAGCAGGGTCCAGAACGGCCCAAACGCGCTCGCCAGCCCGGAGAACGGGAACACGTCCCAGCCGTACCCGTCATTCCACGGTGTGAAGACCGCGCCGACGTTCCCGCTCCACGGCACAAGCGACCAGAGCAGCAGGAGCAGCACACCAAACTGCGGTGCGGCCAGGTCACCCCGAAGCATCGACTCGGCGTGAATGTTGTCGTCGACCTCGGCCGGAAGCAGGAACCAGGCGAGTGCGTAAAGCAACACCATGGGGAGTCCAAGCAGAGCAGCAACAACAACAATTCCGCGCACGATGATCGGGTCGATGCCCCATCGCGCCGCGAAGCCGCCGCAGACGCCGCCTGCCCAACCGTCCTGACGTGTGATGCCGATTCCCCTCAGCCAGCTGAAGAATCGGTTGCCGCGTGGGCGGCTCTGCTGTGTATCCATGCTCCCATCGTGGCGGTCACGGCGAGCGCCGCCCATCAGGGATGCCCCTGAACGGACCCTGAATGCCATCGGGGAGCACCACTCGGGGTTCGTGCAGGTGATTGGATAGCACGGTGAGCACACCACCGTCCCCCGGCACCCGTCGGCCGCCGCTATACCGGCGACCGGTGGGTAAACGCCCCGGAGTCACACCGGGACTTGCCGTTCACCTGGGCCGCTCGGAGCGTGAGGTCGGCTGGGCTCTTGTGTTCCTCACCCTGATCGGTGGCGCAGGGGCGCTGCTCTACCTCTGGTTCTGGATCGTGCTGCCCGTCGCACCACGGGCCACTCCCGCGGCACCACCAGCACCCACAGCCCCACCGGCACCGGCACCGGCACCGGCCTCGTCGCCTTCCCCCAGCACACCGGTGCCCGATTCTGCGCGGCCGCTCATCATGCGCTGGCCAACCGCCGCAATCGGGCTGATCCTGACCGCCGGAGCCGCGGGCACGGCACTCATCGACAGCGCTGTCCGTCAGCTCAACGGCATACCGCAGGCGTTCCTAGCCCCCGGGCTGCTCCCCGCGCTATTCCTTGCGGCCGCCACAATGTGCTGGAGCCTGCTGGTTGACCGGGCCGATCCGACCAGATCCGAACGTTACAGCCGCCTAGTCAGGCTCGGCACGGCCGCACTGCTTGTGGCCAGCTCACTCGGCATCCTGTTGAACGGGCCAAGCGCGCTCACCGCGGTGGCCTCGGTCATGATGCTTGGTATTGGCGCGATCCTCTTTGTTCTTCCCACGCTGGTGATCCTGTGGACGGACCTCATCGACGAGCGGTCGGCCAGGGCCAGAGACGGCGAGCGCGCCGAGATCGCCGCTCACCTGCACGATTCCGTCCTCCAGTCCCTTGCCCTCATCCAGCGCAGGGCCGGGTCCGGAACCGATGTCGCCCGCATTGCCCGAGCCCAGGAGCGCGAACTTCGTGAGTGGCTTTTTGGCGCGGCCTCAAGCTCCGTTGAGGACCTGGCCACAGCCATCTCCGAGGACGCCGCGCGGATCGAACTTGAGCACCCCGTCCGCATTGACATTGTCAGCAGCGGTGACGCCGACGGTCTGGACGAGCAGATCACCTCAGCCGTTGTTGCCGCAACCAGGGAGGCGCTCCTCAACGCGGCACGTCACGCCGGAGGCGACGTCTCCGTGTACATCGAGCGCTCGCCCGGAACGGTCGCGGTGTTTGTGAAGGACAGGGGACCGGGCATCAATCCGGAGGACATCCCCGCCGACCGGCTGGGCGTGCGCGAGTCCATCATCGGCAGAATCAGTCGTGTGGGCGGGGTCGCAACGGTCCGTCGTGGCCGGGGCGACGCCCCGCAGGGCACAGAGGTCAGTATCAGTGTGAGGGGCAACCGTGACTAGCGTTTTGATTGTTGACGACCACTCCATCTTCCGGTCCGGCCTCCGTGCCGACCTGGACGAGGACATCACCGTTCTGGGTGAGGCGGCGGATGTGGACGCCGCCGTGGCAGAGATTGCCCGGCTTGCCCCCGATGTTGTCCTGCTTGATGTGCACCTGCCCGGCGGAGCGGGCGGCGGCGGGGCTGAGGTTGTGCGTCGATCAGCCCCCGGCACCCGTTTCCTTGCTCTGAGCGTGTCCGACTCGGCCGAGGACGTAGTCGGCGTGATCAGGGCGGGAGCCCGCGGTTATCTGACCAAGACCAGCTCCGGTGAGGAGGTCAGCCGGTCCATCCGCCTGGTGGCGTCTGGGGACGCGGTGTTCTCTCCCCGGCTTGCTGGTTTTGTCATCGATGCGTTTGGGGCGGCTGCGGGCGAGCAGGCTGAGAGCACAAGCGAACTTGATCGCCTGTCCGCCCGCGAGCGTGAGGTCATGCGGCTCATTGCCCGCGGCTACGCCTACAAGGAGGTCGCAACGGAGCTGTTCATCTCGATCAAGACGGTGGAAACGCATGTCTCGGCTGTGCTCCGGAAGCTGCAGCTGTCGTCCCGGCACGAACTCACCGCGTGGGCCAGCGCCCGCCGTCTGCTGTAACGGCAGCGGCCGGCCCGTGCGGAAGGGTTCTCCGCACGGCCCGGCCGCTGGGTTCTGTGTGCCCTAGCCGCGGATGAAGCCGAGCAGCGCAGCGTTGACCTCGTCGGTGTGGGTCCAGAGCAGACCGTGGGGTGCCCCCTCGATCTCGACGTACTGCGCGTCCGGCACCGCCTGGTGGAAGCGGCGACCACTGGCATCAATGGGCAGGATGTTGTCCTTCGTGCCGTGAAGGATCAGCGTCGGAAGCCCCGCGTCACGGACGGCGGCGACGTCCTCGCGGAAGTCCTCAATCCAGGAGCTGACGACCGCGTAGGCGGCGACGGGGGCAGAACCGGTCGCGGTGTTCCAGTTGGCGGTCACGACCTCCTGGCTGATGCGGCTACCCAGGTTCTCGTCCAGGTTGTAGAAGTCGTTGTAGAACTGCGTGAACCAGGCATAGCGGTCGGCGCGGGCCGCGGCCTCAATTCCCTCAAACACGCTCGCGGGGACACCCTCGGGGTTGTCGTCGCGCTGGACGAGGAACGGCTCAAGGGAGGCGAGGAACGCCAGCTTGGCGACACGCTCGTGCCCGTAGCTGCTCACGTACCTGGCCAGTTCGCCTGTTCCCATGGAGAACCCAACGAGGATCACGTCGGTCAAGTCAAGCTCGGTCAGCACGGTGTTCAGGTCGGCGGCGAAGGTGGCGTAGTCGTAACCGGTGGCGACCTTGCTTGACTGGCCAAAACCGCGGCGGTCGTAGGTGATGACACGGTACCCGGCGGCGATCAGCTCGCGGGTCTGGCGCTCCCAGCTGTGACCGTCGAGCGGGTAACCGTGGATGAGGACAACGGGCTGCCCCGCACCCTGGTCTTCGTAGTAGAGCTCGATTGGTGTGGTGTTTTCCTGTCCAACGGTGATGTAGCCCATGATGTCTCTCCTTCGACCCGTGAGAACGATCGTTCTCATCTGTGCCCCACACTATAGAACGATCGTTCTCAAATCAAGTAGACTGACCAAACCATGACAGAAAAAAGCACGGACACCCCTCGGGACCGGATCGTCGCCGCCGCTGACCGGCTCTACTACGCACGCGGCTTTTCCGCGGTTGGCATGGACGAACTCCGCACGGAGGCGGGCGTCTCGCTTCGCCGCCTCTACGAGCTTTTCCCCTCAAAAGACAGCATCATCCTGGCCGTTCTCGCCCACAGGCACACCATGTGGGAGGACGGAGTCCGAGCCGCCGTTGACGCCGCGGACGGCCCGCAGGAACGACTTCTGGCCATCTACGACTACCTGGCCGAGTGGTTCTGCGCCGACGACTTTCGCGGCTGCGGCTTCATCAACGCCTTCGGAGAACTCGGCGGCACACGTCCGGCGGTCGCGGACGCCGTGCGTGAACACAAGGCCGGGTTCCAGGCACAGCTCGCTCAGCTGGCCGCCGACGCCGGGGCACCGGACGGCCTCTCAGCCCAGCTGGCCATGCTCGCCGAGGGCGCACAGACAACCGCAGCCATTTCGCACGACCCCGGTGTTGCCGCCCAGGCACGCGCCGCCGCCGTCACCCTGATCGGCGCGGCCGCCAACTAAAAAACCCGGGCTGAACACAGCGTGTGTGTTCAGCCCGGGGGTGGTGCGTGGAATCCGGGAGCATGCCAAGGAAGACTCGGCAGTTACCAACCCGAAGGAGCGCGAGGACTAGTCGAGCGCGATGCGCGACTCCACGGCGGTGGTCAGGTCATCCAGGCTGGCGATCTCCAGGAGCTGGCCGTCAAGGAACAGGGTGGGTGTGCCCTGCACGCCCACCGTTGCGCCGTCGGCCTGGTCAGCCTCAACCAGG
>JBQELM010000213.1:0-3927 GCA_052103915.1 Mycetocola sp.
AGCAGGATCATCAGCGGATCCCAACCGATGCCCATCATGCGCTCTCCCCGGTGGTGCGGTTGCCGTTGCCCGGTTCTGTGGGACGCTCGGTGTGTTCTTCTGCCGTGCCCTCGCCCGTCACCCGAGCCTTGGCCGTGACAACCCCATCTGCATCACTGTCAACGCCGGCGCGACGACCAGCACCGAATCGGGAGCCAATGCTCAGTCCAGCCCAGGCGGCAAGCAATCCGCCACCAATGCTTGTCGTGAGCACAACAATCGCCGCGACCCAACGGCCATCCGACAGCAGATGGCCCAGGTCAAGAGCAAACGCGCTGTAGCTGGTGAAACCACCGATCAGGCCCGTTCCCAGTGCAAGACGCAGCCGCGACCAGGACTCCGGCGTGATCCCAATCAGGAACCCAAGCAGCGCCGAACCCAGGATGTTGATTCCGATCAGGGCCACGCCCACGTCGGCCATTCGAGGAAAAGACAGCACAAGTGCTTCTCGCGCCAGCGTGCCGAGCATGCCGCCGAGCAGCACGAGGGCACCGTCCCCCACACGCGTCAGACGCCGAGTTGTCATTGCTTCTCCGTCGCTTCCTTCAGTTAGCGTAAATGCCGCAACCGGCACACAACACGGCCCTCGCCGATATTGCCGAATCGCCGCGCCGCCGGATCGAGGTCTATCTGCTAAACTGCCGATGTCTTTTATGATCAATCCCCACCGCAAGATCGGTGAGGGCTAGCTCGTACAGCCACCGAATCGTAAGGGGGTCTCGCATGGGGCGCGGCCGTCAGAAGGCAAAGCACACGAAAATTGCTCGTGAGCTCAAGGCCTACAGTCCAGACGTCAACTATGACGCTCTCGAGCGCGAGCTCGCGGGCTCATCGTATGACGATCATCGTGATGACGAACTCGCCAAATGGGCAGAGTACGCCGGCGACGACAGCAGCAGTGAGCAGGGTTCCCGCAACTAAGCGGTCCACTCGCAGATGTCAGGCGGCCTCCCTCACGGGAACGGCCGCCTGACTCTTTGTCGTGCACCCGGGCCCCTCATCGCCTGACACCTACAGCCGGGACATCCGTCGTCCCCGACACGCTCAGACGCCAACGGCTGGTGACCCCTCGGGCCACCAGCCGTTGACTGCGTGCGCTGGTTAGGACAGCTGTGTGCGCTCCACCCACTCGAGGTACTCAGGGGTAACCGTCCCCGTCACGTACTCACCGGTGAAGCAGCTCATCTCAAGATCGGTGACGGACGAGCCCTCAACGATGGCCGCCTGCATGTCGGAGATCTCCTGATAGATCATGTGGTCGGCGCCCAGCTCCTGGCCGATCTCCGGGATCTTACGACCGGCAGCGATCAGCTCCGAGCGGCTCGGCATGTTGATGCCGTAGACGTGCGGGAACCGGACGGGCGGTGCGGCGGACGAGAAGGTGACCTTGTTTGCTCCCGCAGCCCTGGCCATCTCAACGATCTGCTTGGAGGTGGTTCCGCGGACGATGGAGTCGTCGACGATCAGGATGTTCTTGCCACGGAACTCGCTCGACATGGCGTTCAGCTTCTGCCTGACGCTCTTCTTGCGCTCGGCCTGGCCCGGCATGATGAAGGTCCGGCCAACGTAGCGGTTCTTGTAGAAGCCCTCGCGGTACTCGATACCCAGCTTCTGCGCGACCTGCATGGCCGCGGGACGCGACGAGTCGGGGATCGGCATCACAACGTCGATGTCACCCAGCGGCATGTGCTGAGCCACCGTGTCGGCCAGGCGGTTACCCAGACGCAGACGCGCCTCGTACACCGAGATGCCGTTCATGATGGAGTCGGGGCGAGCCAGGTACACGTACTCAAAGGAGCACGGCACAAGGCGGGGGTTCTCCGCACACTGACGCGAGAACAGCTCACCACCCATGGTGATGAAGATGGCCTCACCCGGCTCAACGTCCCGCACGATCTCGTACCCGCCGGCCTCAAGGACAAGCGACTCGGAGGCGACGATCCACTCGTCCTTGCCGTTGTCAGCAGTGCGACGGCCAAGGATCAGCGGGCGGATGCCGAACGGGTCACGGAAGGCAAGCAGGCCGTGACCGGCGATCATCGAGATGACGGCGTACGAGCCCTCCACCCGGCGGTGCACCTGCGAGACCGCGGCGAACACTTGGTCAGGGTCAAGCTCGGCACTGGGGATCTGCGCCTGAAGCTCCGTCGCCAGAACGTTGAGCAGCATCTCGGTGTCGCTGGTCGAGTTGACGTGGCGGCGGTCGATGTTGAACAGGGCGGCCGAGAGCTCACGCGTGTTCGTCAGGTTGCCGTTGTGCACCAGGATGATGCCGTACGGCGCGTTCACGTAGAACGGCTGAGCCTCCTGCTCATTGGCCGCATCACCCCGCGTGACGTAGCGGACGTGCCCCAGGCCCATCGTTCCCAGCAGCGAGCGCATGTCGCGGGTGCGGAACGCCTCGCGCACCTGCCCCTTCGCCTTGGAGATGTGGAAGGTACTGCCGTCCGCCGTGGCGATACCGGTTGAGTCCTGACCCCGGTGCTGGAGCAGGAGCAGGGAGTCGTACACCTGCTGGTTGGCTGGCTCAGTTGAGACAAGTCCGACGATTCCGCACATTGGTTCGCGGTCTCCGTTCGATAACGAGGGGGTGGGAGATTACGGGCGGTAGGAGCCAACGAGGCGAACGGCGCCGCCGTCGACCCCCTTGGCACCCTGCTCGTAGCCGGTGAGGTCCGTGGCCGTCGTGCTGACGGTGGCCACCGGCCAGGTGGTGATGCCCGCGGCAGTGAGCGCCTGAGCAATGCGATCGGCGCGTGACGCCTCAACAACGGCAACAAAACCGATGCCGAGGTTCCAGGTGCCCTCCGTTGACTCCAGGCTGGCGCCGCTCAGGGCGGCGAGGGCCTGGAACACCTGCGGAGGGGTCCAGCTGGCCCTCTCCACGTCTGCCCAGCTGCCGCGCGGAAGCACCCGGGCCAGGTTGGCCGCGATACCGCCGCCGGTGACGTGGCTGAGGGCGTGGACGGCGTCGCCCAGCTCCGGGTTGTCCAGCAGGTCAAGAAGCGCGGCGGTGTACAGGCGGGTCGGCTCAAGCAGCACCTCGCCCACAACCCCGCCCAGCTCGGCGCTGTGGTCGGTGAAACCAATGCCGCGTTCGGCGAGGATGTGCCGAACAAGGGAATAGCCATTGGAGTGCAGTCCGGAGGAGGCCAGGGCAAGGACAACGTCTCCGTCGGCCACCCGGTCAGCGCCCAGCACGCGGTCCGCCTCAACCACACCGGTGGCTGCACCGGCGACGTCGTAGTCGTCCGGCCCCAGAAGCCCGGGGTGCTCGGCCGTCTCCCCACCAACAAGTGCGGTTCCGGTTGCGGAGCAGGCCTCGGCGACGCCGCGAACAATGTCGGCGATGCGCTCGGGGACAACCCTGCCGCAGGCGATGTAGTCGGTCATGAACAGCGGCTTGGCACCCACAACAACGATGTCGTCCACGACCATGCCAACCAGGTCCTGGCCGATGGTGTCGTGCTTGTCGATGGCCTGCGCGATGGCGACCTTTGTTCCGACACCGTCGGTTGAGGTGACAAGCATCGGACGGCGGTAACCGAGCAGAGCTGAGGCGTCAAAGAGTCCGGCAAAACCCCCAACCCCTCCGGCGACCTCGGGGCCGTGCGTGGCCGAAACGGCCGATTTCATCAGTTCAACGGCGCGGTCCCCCGCGGCGGTGTCCACGCCTGCGGCGCGGTAGCTGGCGGACGAGCTGGTCGAATCACTCATGGGGTGGAGGGGTCCTCAGTTGTCGACGGAACGGTCGGTCGTCGCCTGTCCAGGTGTCTCGGCGCCCCGGTCAGCCGTGGTGTCTGCAACCCGCTCAGAACCCTCTGCCTGTGGCGCCTCCACTGAACCGGCCACCTCGGGCTCGGTCGCCGGGACGGCGTCGTTCACGTT
>JBQELM010000213.1:3937-4606 GCA_052103915.1 Mycetocola sp.
TGATCCTATCCGCAACCGCATTCAGGGTCCGACGCCCCACAACCCGATCAAGGATGACGGCCACAATCATGGCCAGCGCGATGCCGCCCGTCAGGCAGATCAGAAGCAAAAATCCGAACACCTGGAGCCGCGTGAAGTCGGGGTTGGGCTCAAAGGCGAACGTCAGGATCAGCGTCGCAATCAGGCCAACGATGACACCAACCAGGCCAAAGTTGAGGAACCGGGGCGCACGGCGAACGGTGACCTCTTCACGGTGGACGCTGGTGGGCTCAGCTGGGGTGCTCATGTCAACCATTGTCCCCCATGCACCAGGGCGTCACATGCCACGGTGCCGGTCAGATGCCGGACAGCGGCAGCACACCACTCAGATCAGCGCGCTGGCCGGAGGCGGAGACCCGGGCTGCGGCCACCGCATCGGCCCAGCTCAACTGCCCCTGAACAAGCTCAAGCCAGCTGGCGGCATCGGTTTCAACCACGTTCGGCGGTGTTCCCCTCGTATGCCGGGGACCCGCGATGCACTGCACCGCCCCAAAGGGAGGGACCCTGACCTCAACGGTGTTTCCCTCTGCCCGCTCCGCAAGCAGCTGGAGGGTGTACCTGACCGCCATCGCCAGCTGTGGCCGGGACGCCTGACCAACCCTGACAACCGCCAGTGCCGAGAGTCCGTCG
>JBQELM010000214.1:0-4602 GCA_052103915.1 Mycetocola sp.
TGGGTACATTGCCGACCGCAATAATTCACTCGATTGGCTCTTCGCGGTTGACGGCGGAGACCAGCCGGAGGACGGCCTGTATCCGGCGAATGCGGCTGTGTATGTTGAGGGGTCAACCACCTATGAGTGGGTGCTCGCGCAGGAACGGCTGCTGGAGAATCCCGAACGGTGGGCAGAGCTCTACGGATCCCGTCCCACTTTTGTGTTCAGCACGCGTGACCTGCCGGTGCCGGCGGGGGCGGACGTCCGGGTGGTGTCCGGTGATGTTCGGGATGCGCTGCCGCAGATTCGCGACGCCGCCGGCGGGGGTGACGTCTGGATTGTGGGCGGCGGTGAGTTGGCGGCCCAATTTGCCGATGCGGGGGCCCTTGATCGCATCTGCCTGTCGATTGCACCCGTTGCTCTTGATGGTGGCGCACCGCTTTTGCCCCGTCGGCTGGGCTCTGATCGTCTCCGGCTCCTCTCTGCCCGGGCTGCGGGGCAGTTTGTGCGCGCTGAGTACGAGGTGGTGCAGACCACGGCTCAGTAGCGGGGCGGTGTGTGCGGTGGTGTTGATGTCTGCGGTGGCGTGCGCGGTGGTGTTGGGGTTGGCTTGTGCGGTTTCTCCGAGGTCCGTGTCGTGGCCGCTCCCTCGGTCCCGGTCATTGGGTGGGGTTCTGTTGATGCTGGCCGCCGCGTCTGTCCGTGAGCACGTCGAGGGGTGATCTGTCCGGCGCACAGCGCGGCCAGCGCCAGCGCAAAACCGGCACCCTGAATGGGCGTCAGATTCTGGCCAAGGACAACCACGCCAAGGACGGCGGCGGTCAATGGCGACAGGAGGCCAAGTAGCGCTGTTGAGGTGACGGGCAGGGCTCCCACTCCGCGGAACCAGAGCGTGTAAGCGATGAGGCCACCAACAAGGCCGAGCCAGAGGTATCCGGTGACGGCAGCGGTATCAATCGGAGAGGGGAGTCCCTCAATCAGGAGTGTGGGCACCAGGAGTACAAGTCCGCCGGCCGTGAGCTGCCACCCGGTGAGAGTCAGGGCGCTGACGCCCGCTGGTCGACCCCACCGTTTGGTCAAAACCACCCCAACAGCCATGGCGATGGCGCTTCCGAGTCCGGCGAGGAGTCCAACCGTGTCCAGTGCAGCCCCCGGGCCAAGGACAACAAGCGCAACACCGATCACGCCAACAACGCCCCAGCCCACCCGCCAGGCGGAGAGGCGTTCAGACAGAACAGCAACCGCAAGGAACGCAACGATCAACGGTTGGCTGGCCCCCAGTGTGGCGGCGACGCCGCCGGGAAGACGTTCGGCCGCGATGAAAAGAAGCGGAAAGAACAGTCCAATGTTGAGCGTGCCGAGGACAAGCGCTTTCCACCACCATGATCCGCGTGGCAGGGTGCGGGACAGGGCGAGGGCGATCAGGCCAGTGGGAAGGGCGCGAAGCAGGGCAGCGCCGAGCGGGTGCCCGGCGGGGAGAAGCTCGGTGGTGACGATGTAGCTGCTTCCCCAGACGATCGGGGCAAGGGCGGTCATCAGGGTGAGTGCCGGGCGGGACAAAAGACGTGAGCGTGTGTGGGGCATATCTGTAGCGTGCTCGTGCACGATCAATCGGTCCAACGCATTGTTTTCATTCCATCAATCGTGAGGCACGATTGATCTATGGATCTTCATCAGCTGCGCTCTGTTCTGGCCGTGGCGCGGACCCGCAACTTCACCAGGGCGGCACGGGAACGGTTTATCGTCCAGTCCGCGCTCAGCCACCAGATCAAGTCGTTGGAACGAGAGCTGGGCGTTGAGCTGTTTGCCCGGACAAGCAGGCGAGTGGAACTGACGCCCGCGGGGGCGGCGTTTTTGCCTGGGGCGGCGGCAAGTGTTGAGGCTGCCGACCGGGCGGCGGTGGATGCGGCGGCGGCAGGTGGCATCATCGGGGGGCAACTGACTCTTGGTCTGATTCCGACGGTGACCGGGGTTGATGTTGCTGCCGCGCTGAGCGTGTTGAGGACGGCACACCCGGGTGTGCGGGTGGTGATCCGGGGCGGCGGAAGCGACACCCTGGCCTGTCAGGTTCGCGACGGCGAGGTTGATGTTGCCGTGTTGGGGCTGGCCGAACACAGTGAACCGCAGGGGGTGAGGGGCAGGGTGCTATCAACACAACGGTTGGTGGCCGTCCTGAGCTCGCAGCACCGGCTGGCCGCACGGCAGACGCTGGTTCTCTCGGACCTGGCTGAGGAGACGTTTGTCGATTTTCCCGCCGGTTCCCCGGGCAGGGCGCAGAGCGATCGCGCGTTTGAGCGCGCCGGTCTCAACCGCGACGTCGCGTTTGAGGTCATGCTCACCGACATGATGGTTGACCTGATCTCACACGACCTGGCCTGCGCGCTCCTGCCCGAGTCGAGTGTTCCGCTCCGCGACGCTGTGGTGTGTGTTCCGGTCGACGACGGCCCGATTCGACACGAGTTCCTGGTCTGGAGTGAGTTCAACCCGACCCCGGCGGCGAGTGCTTTCCTCGGAATACTTGAACCGTTTCTTGAGCGTGAGGCACCGGCCGAGTGAGCAGGCGCAGAATAGAGATATGACACGGCTCACCCGGCTTCTTGGTATTCAGCATCCCGTCGTTCTCGGCGCATTTGGTGGGCTGTCGTCCACCGCGCTCACCGCCAGGGTCAGTGCCCTGGGTGGTCTGGGGTCTTACGGGCTGTACGGATACAGTGCGGAGCGGATCCGCGCCACGGCCGCCGAGTTGTCGGCGGCAACGGACGCGCCCTATGCGCTGAACCTGTGGCTACCCACCGGGGATGAGATCACGCCGCACTGGTTCACCGCGGTTCGGGGCCCGGCCGTTCAGGGCTCTGCGGTTCAGGGCTCTGCGGTTCAGGGCTCTGCGGTTCAGGGCTCTGCGGTTCAGGAGTCCACGGTTCAGGGCTCCGCGGGTGGGGGAGCCGCTGCCGGTACCGCAGGTCATGGAACCCGAAACCACCCGCACAGTCGAGTTCACCCGGCGTCAGCGGCGGTGACGGAGCTCTACGCTCACCTGGGTGTTCCCGTGCCGGAACTTCCTGACCGGTTTCTTCCGGATTTTGACGAGCAGCTTGACGCTGTCATCGCGGCACGGCCTGCGGTGCTGAGCGTGGTATTTGGGGTGCCCTCTGCGGCGGTAATCGACCGCGCCCATCGCGCCGGCATCACGGTGATGGGGACGGCAACAACCGTGGCGGAGGCCATGGCACTTGCGGAGGGCGGCGTTGATGTTGTTGTGGCGTCGGGGGCGGAGGCGGCCGGGCACCGGGTGTCGTTCCTTGAGGCAGCTGAGGACAGCCTGGTCGGGACCATCGCACTTGTTCCGCAGATTGTTGACGCTGTTGATGTTCCGGTTATCGCTGCGGGTGGAATCGCTGATCGTCGCGGTGTGGCCGCCGCGTTTGCGCTTGGAGCCGAGGGTGTCCAGATTGGCACGGCCTTCCTGCGGACGAATCAGTCGGCGGCCAGCGCTGGGTACCGCTCGGCTCTGGCCGGTGCCACTGCAACCGATACTGTCCTGACCAGGGCGATGAGCGGCAGGTTGGCTCGGGGAATCGCCAACACAGCCATTCGCACGGTTGAATCCGGGGGCGATATTGCGCCCTTCCCCGCACAGAACTGGGTGACCGGAGGGTTCCGTGCGGAAGCGGCCAGACAGGACAGGCCGGATCTGCTCTCACTGTGGGCTGGCCAGGCCGTCGCACTCGCGCGGCACGAGGACACCGACGACGTTTTTGCGGAACTGACAGCGGGGGTTCCCGCGCACGCTCGCTCGTAGCGCCAGGAAGCCACGGCGCATGGTTGCTGAGGCACGTGGTTGCTGAGGCACGTGATTGCTGAGGCGCATGGTTGCTGAGGTGCGTGGGCGCTGACACGTTCTGGCGCTGACACGGTCAGGCGTCCGGCCGGGGCAGGCGGTGTCGCCCGCCCGGACCGGGGCCCTGATTCTGGCTAGATCCCGATGGTCAGGTCATCCAGATCGGCGACCGTGCCTCCCTCAGCCAGCAGCTTCTCGTACGCTTTCAGGCGCGCCCCGTCGATGTCGGTTGTGCTTGTGCCGCGCTTCCAGTAGCCGTAGACGGCGACGTCGTCCTTGGCCAGCCCGCAGGTGGTGCGGAAGAACGACCGAATCTCGCGCATCTCATCTCGTTCGCCGGCGCCCCACACCACGGTGTTCTCCGGTGCGGCGAGCGCGCCGAGCTGCTCACCAAACCCGGTTCCCGGTGCGATGCGGTGCAGGTTCAGGCCGTCAACAGCGGGGAGTTCGTTAAACGCCTCGATGTCGGTCGTGGCGATCCAGCCCTCACCGTGCAGCCCGGCCGGTGCCTGCTGCAGGATCGCGTAGAGGGCCGGAATGGCGGTGTCGTCGGCAAAGAGCACAACCGGGCGTCCCTGAGGATCGGGGATCTGGAAGTGCGGGCGCGGACCAACGAACTCCAGGTCGTCGCCAATGGACAGGTCCGCCAGCCAGCTCATCATCGGGCTGGTCTCACCGTGCCTGACCACGTCAACATCGATGGTTTCCTCTGCCTTGTCGGCGCTGCGCACCGTGTACACCCTCGTCACGTCGCCGTAGGCACTGCCAAGTCGCAGCCGGAG
>JBQELM010000215.1:0-4595 GCA_052103915.1 Mycetocola sp.
TCTGGCGGGGCAGGACGACAGCATTGCGAGGGCAGAACTCGCTCGTGCGCAGATCAGCTACCTCAGATTGACCGAGCCAGAGCTGGCATTCACGAGGGAAGAAATCGCCGAGTATCTGGTCCTCATCGGAGGCGACGTCACTCGTGCTGACGAGGTCAGGATTCGGAGTGGAGGATTCCCCCTCTGGGTCACAACCGTCGCCTCCCGAGGTGAACGGGCAGCGGCCTCAGCGGATGCGGGTGATCAGAACGGCGGCGGGCTGAGCGAGCAGAACGGACTGAGCGAGCAACCAGTCCCCGGTTCTGTCTCCCCCCTGCCCCCACAGCCCGCGAAGGGAGAGGGACAACTCACCCCCGTTCGTTCCCAACGATCAGTCCACCAGGAAATCATCGGTGCGGATGGTGTCCCGGTGGACACCCACTGGAGTGTCATCGGCAATCCTGCTCCCAGTTCGTACACCCGGTTCCTGTCAACGTTGAGCGCCGTTCCAGTCTTCAACATCGCACTCGCACGCACGCTCTGCGACGATCCGAACGTCACCGACCACATCGCCAGGCTCCTTGACGGAGTATTTGGTACCTGGCATGGAGAAACCGGGATTGGTGCTGTTTTTGTGTGGCGGCCTGCCGTTCGAGCCACCCTGCGTCGAGTGCTGCCACTGCCCGACGCCGTCAGAGATGAGGTGCGCCGGCACGCCATCGACTGGTACCTCGCCGCCGGGCGCGTAACCGAGGCTTTTGAATGCGCGCTCGAAACCGGCGACCCGAATCTTGTTGAGCAAATCGCATGGCAAAACTTCACCACACTGGTTGAAGCACCGCCGCAGAGCCTGCTTCGCGGTCTCAGCCGCGCCCGTCCGCTCATCGCCGAACAGCCGACAGTGATGCTGCTCTCCGCGCTGGCCAGACGAACCGAGTCAGGCCCAACGCCGCGAGTCCACCACATGCTGATTCGCTCGTCGGCGGCGTTTGCACACATCGCCGACCACGACCCCAACCCCGAGCGCCGCCTGTTTGCTGCCACGGTCAGGGGGATCGCCCTGCAGGTGGACGGCGCACTCCGCAGCGCGAGCGTCGCCGCCACGGAGGCCGTTCGGCGCGGGCAGGAACTTGCACTCGCCGGTGGGGTGACCGACGCCCCCGCCTTTGCCTCGTACTGCCTGTGGGCAGGACGGGTCCTGGCTCGGGCCGAAGAATACGAGCTGGCCATCCAATCGTTGCTGTTTGGCATCGACTACGTTGAGTGGGGCTCGCCCAGCTACGACGAGCTGGTGCGCGCGCTCGGCATGCTCGGCTACCTGACCGCCAACGCGGACATTCTCCGCCACCCGGCGTTCAGCGCACAGATTCACGCTGAGGTGCCGTACGAACAGCGGTCCCTCATTCCGGAGACCGCTCGTGTCCACCACCACATTGCGCGAACCTGGTGGGCGCTTGACCGCGGGGACCTCAGCGGGGCGGCCGCCGAATGTGCTGCCCTGCTTCCACAGCTGAGCGTCGTGGAGCAGTGGCCTGTTGTCGTGCACACGCTTGCGGTCGTTCAACTCTTCAGCGGGCAGTCCAGGGAGGCGAAGGCCGCCCTCGACAGTTACGCGGGCGCCGTCGCCCGCTCACAGCGAGAGCTGCCCTCAAGTGACAGCACCCACATGGCGATCGCGCTGTGCACGTTGGAGATGGGTGATGCTGCCGGCGCTCGACAGTCTGTTGAGATGATGCAGCCAGCGTCGGCGATGTCGAGCGTGACCCGGAGTCTTATTCTGCTGGCACTTGGTGACAACGACGCGGCCTGGCGTGCGCTCGACGACGGGAAGTTTGCCGTATCGATGGCACGGTTTGAGCAGCTCAGGCTCCTGCTGCTTGCGGTCATCTCTCTCAGGCAGAACCGCACCGAGGCCGCACTGACCCATCTCACCGCTGCGGCGGCACGTCGAGCGATGCTGCGGACAGACCTCGCCATCATGCTGGTCCCCGACGCTGACCGTGCCGCACTGCGGGCACTGGCCGACGAGCACGGACACGACGAGATTTCCGCACTCTTCGACGACCTAGCCCACGTGCACTCGCCCGTACCCGCGCTTGGCGAACGACCCGTCCTCAGCGAACGAGAACTGCGTGTGCTCAACCTGGCCAAGTTTGGGCTCTCAAACGCCAAGATTGCCGCGGAACTGTTCGTGTCGGCAAACACGGTCAAAACCCAACTGGGATCGGTGTACGCAAAACTGGGGGTTCCTGGGCGGGCGGAAGCCGTCACCGAGGCCATCCGTCTGCGACTCATCGGCGACTGACCCGCGGGGCCGGGGCAGGCACCAAGCCGGAGTCGACCAGGGTCAGCGGCGGCTGGTCGGAGAAAAACCGCGTCGGATACGGAAACCCTTTGGGGTTTCGGAGAAGCCGGCGCGCCGAAGCGCAACACCAAGCGGGTGGCCGATCACATAGGCACCGTTCACCGTTTCTATCGTGATCTGGTCAATGCTTCCGCGCGAGACGACATCGGCAACAACACGGGCCGTACGCTCACCGTCCTCGGCGCTGCCACCAAGCAGCAGGAGCGACTTGCCCCCACGCTCAAGGTAGGCGATCAGCCTGCCCTCGTGCAGGACAACCATTGCCCCGGATTTCCGGCCGGGACGATGGGCGGTCTGCGCTGGTTCAGCGGGGGACGGCCAGGGGAGAGCAGCCCCATAGGGATTGGCCGGGTCTGTTGCCGCGAGAATGAGCGTCCCGGCAGCGGCATCCCGAGCGCCAGTATCCGGTGTGTCAGAGACCGTGGCATCGTCCAGACGCTCCCTGGCACGGAGATCGTCAACGGCAGCTGAGGTCGCAAACTGCGCAGCACCAAGACCATCAACAAAGTAGCCACGGCGAACCCGGCCGGCGTCCTCAAACTCGCTGAGAACCCGGTAGCTGAACGCAAAGCCGCCGGGTGTGCCCTCCGCCATGACAGAGCCACGGGTGACAACGCCGTAGCGGTCGAGGAGGACCTCAGCGGTTGCCGCGGCACGCTCGGTGCCCTGGCCGAGCGGCGGGACAACCGACCAGCGTCCGGCCAGGCTTGGTGTTGACGGCTGTGACGCGCGAAGACCACGACCGCGATAGACCGACGCGCGAGCGGGAGCGCTTCGAGTGCGGTGAGTGCCACGCCCGTCGAGCAGCGTCCTGACCGGCGCGAACGTGTCGTTGGTGATCCGTCCAGACCAGCACAGATCCCACACCGCGGCAATGAGATCGGCGGTGATGCTCTGGCCCAGCTCCTGCGCAACCTGGGAGAGGAAAAAACCGCCGCCCCGGGAGAGCACACCAAGAACACGGGCAGCCAGCCCCTCGGGAACTGGCCCCGAGGGTGGGGCGAGCGTCAGAGGAGCGGTATCGGCCAGATGAAACGACACCAACCCGTCTCGGCCCGCGAGAGTACCGGCCCCCGACCACACGATCTCGCCCGCGGCGGAGAGCTCGTCGAGGAACGCGGGGGAGTAGTCGCGCACCCGCTGCGGCAGGATGAGCGACTCCCAGGCAGATGCCGGGGCCGCGGCACCGCTGAGCTGTTCAATAACGCGAAGAACACCGTCAACTCCACGAAGCTCCCCACCGATGCCCTGCCATGCGGGCAAAAAGCGGGCGAAGGCCGTGGCGGAGACCGCCTCAACCTGGTGGCGGAGCGCCGCAAGCGAGCGCATCCGAAGCCGGCGGAGAACCCGCACATCACACCACTGCGCATCGTCCGTGCCCTGGGGAGCGGCAACGTCGGGGAGGAAACGTCCCGAGACGAGGACCTCATCGTTTGCGAGTGCTCGAAGCGCGGGGTACACGGTTGTGGTGCTCAGGCCAAAGTGCGCAGCGGCCGCCGCGGTGGTGAACGGCCCGTGACTGCGGGCGTACCGGGTCAGGAGGTCATCAAGAGCGTTGGGGGCTGGCTCGGTGAACGCGCGGGGGATTCCGATCGGAAGCGGCGTACCGAGCGCGTCTCTGAGCCGACCGGCGTCCTCAATCGCTGCCCAGCGCTGTTCGCCGGCGATGGGCAGCAGAACGGCCCTGCGGGCCTCGGCTAACGCGGTGAGGATCGTGTCCAACTCGTCATCGGTCTGGGGTGCGGACACGTCGTCGTGGGACGGGGTACTCGCTGCGCGTCGCAGTCGTAGGCCAAGCGACTCTGTACTCAGCGGACCGAGGAGCCGGAGCACATCGGCGGCGCCCTCAATGCCGTGCAGGTGCCGGTCGGGCGCGGTGCGTTGCAGTTCGCTCTCCGTGCGCACAATGACGTCAGGATCTAGAAGCTCGTTGAGCTCAACCGTGCCGAGCAGCTCAGCCAGCAGGGTGCTGTCCAGACTCAGCGCCGCTGCCTTCCGCTCCGCGAGCGGACTATCCCCCTCGTACATGAACTCGCCGACGTACCCGAACAGCATGCTGCGGGCAAACGGTGACGGCGTTGAGGTTGTGGTGACGACAACCTGAACGGCACGGGCACTGATCCGGCGGGCCAGGGTGAGCAGGGCGGGGAGCTCGTACACGTCCTGCAGGCACTCCCTGACCGCCTCAAGGGTGATCGGGAACTGCGGGTGGTCGCGGGCCACATCAAGGAGCTGGGCTGAGCGTTGCCGC
>JBQELM010000216.1:0-2915 GCA_052103915.1 Mycetocola sp.
AGTCGATCACGCGGTACTGGCGCTTGTGGCCACCACCGATGTGACGGGTCGTGATACGACCCTGGTTGTTACGTCCACCGGTCTTCGGCAGCGGGCGTAGCAGCGACTTTTCTGGCGTCGAACGGGTGATTTCAGCGAAATCTGCCACGCTCGAGCCACGGCGACCAGGGGTCGTGGGCTTGTAATTACGAATAGCCATAATCTGTGTCCTCTAGTCCCGGCCTCTAGTTTGCTGCCGTGAAGATGTCGATGGAACCGGACTTCAGCGAGACGATGGCACGCTTGGTGTCCTTACGCTTGCCAAGTCCGAAGCGGGTACGACGGGTCTTGCCCTGACGGTTCAGGGTGTTGATCGTCGCGACCTGGACGTTGAAGATCTTCTCGATAGCGAGCTTGATCTCGGTCTTGTTGGCGCGGGGGTCAACCTCGAAGGTGTACTTTCCCTCGTCGATCAGGTTGTAGCTCTTCTCAGAGATGATCGGACGGACGATGATGTCGCGGGGGTCCTTGTCGTGGACGGCGCTCATGCGGAGACCTCTTCCTTCTTCGTCTTGGCGGCGACGAATGCGTCGAGCGCTGCCTTGGTGAAGACGATGTCGTCCGACACCAGGACGTCGTACGCGTTCAGCTGGTCAGGAGTCAGGATGTGAACGGTCGGAAGGTTCCGAACGGACAGCACACTGGCCTGGTCGTCGCGAGCGACAACAACAAGAACGTGCTTTGACGTGGCGATGCCGGCGAGGTAGCTGGCAGCGGCCTTGGTCTGACGCTCGGCAGCAATTGCGAGTGACTCAACAACGTGAACGCGTGAACCGCGGGCACGGTCGCTGAGAGCACCAAGCAGTGCAGCGGCAATCATCTTCTTGGGGGTGCGCTGAGCGTAGCTGCGCGGAACCGGACCGTGGACAATTCCACCACCGGTCATCTGAGGAGCACGGATCGAGCCCTGACGAGCGCGACCGGTTCCCTTCTGCTTGAACGGCTTGCGTCCGGCACCGGACACCTCGCCGCGACCCTTGGTCTTGTGGGTTCCCTGACGGGCTGCGGCCAGCTGGGCCACAACAACCTGGTGAATCAGGGAAACGTTGGTCTGAACGTCGAACAGCTCCGCGGGGAGCTCGACCGATCCGGCCTTCTTCCCTGCGGTGTCGATAACGTCGAGCTTGGTAGCCATAAAACTAGGCTCCCTTCACTGCGTTGCGGACGAAAACGAGGCGGCCACGAGCACCGGGAACGGCACCCGTAACGAGGATGAGGCCCTTCTCGGCGTCAACCGAGTGAACGCGCAGGTTGAGAACGGTTACCCGCTCGCCACCCATGCGGCCGGCCATGCGCATGCCCTTGAAGACACGGCTCGGGGTCGCCGAAGCACCGATTGAACCGGGCTTACGGTGGTTGCGGTGTGCACCGTGGCTCGCACCAACACCGGAGAAGTTGTGACGCTTCATCACACCGGCGAAGCCCTTACCCTTTGAGGTACCAACGACGTCGATCTTCTGACCGGCCTCGAAGACACTCTCAACGGTCAGTTCCTGACCGGCGGTGTAGTCGGCTGCATCCGCGGTGCGGATCTCGGTCACGTGACGACGCGGGGTAACCCCGGCCTTGTCAAAGTGACCGGCCTCGGGCTTGTTGACCTTGCGCGGGTCAATCTGACCGGCGGCGATCTGAACGGCGCTGTAGCCGTCGACCTCGGGGGTACGAACCTGGGTGACGACGTTGGGCGCAACCTGGATCACGGTAACGGGAACAACCTTGTTGTTCTCGTCCCAGACCTGGGTCATTCCGAGCTTCGTGCCGAGCAGACCCTTACGGGTTTTGTTCTGAGTAGACATAGTCGCGGGCCCCCTTACAGCTTGATCTCGATGTTGACGTCGGCCGGGAGGTCCAGACGCATGAGCGAGTCGACCGCCTTGGGGGTCGGGTCAACGATGTCGATGAGGCGCTTGTGGGTGCGCATCTCGAAGTGCTCGCGGCTGTCCTTGTACTTGTGAGGGGAACGGATCACGCAGACCACGTTCTTCTCGGTGGGAAGCGGCACGGGACCAACGACAGTCGCGCCCGCACGGGTCACGGTGTCAACAATCTTGCGTGCCGAGGTGTCGATGACCTCGTGGTCGTACGACTTAAGTCGAATGCGGATCTTCTGTCCCGCCATGTGTGACTCACTCTCTGTTTAGCGTCTTACGGTTTCTCGCATTGGACGCGGTTCTGATGCGAACACTCCCGCCCTGAGACGGGGATGTGCACCTCTATTCATCTGTCAATCCACGTGGTCACCCGCGTGGCCCCACCCGGGCTTCACCCGCACGGCGGGAAAGCCCGCCGCAGCTGGTTGCTGACGGCACACGCCAAATTGACATCCGGCGTTTGTGAGGTAGGTGTCCTGCTACCCGCGGCCTAGGGACCGATCGTCACGATCGCCCTATGCACTGCCTGGCAGTGAGTCCATTCGCGTGAAAGCGAACAGACATGTTGAACTCCGCAAGCTTAGCCGGGGTTTCGTGTTTCATGCAACCCGGGCGTGTCTCTTTTTTTCGCCGGATTTCCGGCGGTTTCACCACACAAACGAGCCCCCTCCCGACCGGGAGAGGGCTCGCGTGCCTGAACTCACACGGGGTGACATCGCCACCCCGCGTGCCGGTCTAGCTGCCGGTGATCGGAGGCGTGGTCGGCGGCGTGGTCGGCGGCTTGCCCCAGTCGCAGAACTTCTGGAACCACTCAAGCTTGTGCTTGATGATTGACGAGATGATTCCACCGTGGCCGCCGTGTGAACCGTGCGAACCGTGACCACCGAAGGTCGCGGAAACCTGCGTCGGCACTGAAGCCTGAGCCGGCGCGGCCTGTGCGACACTCGCTCCCCCGAGCGAAGCAACAGCGATGACTGCACCGACACCAACAGCGGTGACCGTACG
>JBQELM010000216.1:2925-4582 GCA_052103915.1 Mycetocola sp.
AGCGCACTGGCATTCTTTTTCATATTTCCCCCTGAGATTTGTTCTGGACAGCCCAGAACACCAACGTTGTGATCCGGTTGATCACACGACCGCCTCCCCCGATGCGAACCGTGTCGGGCCCGAGTGGCCCCCATTCGGGGTACAGCGACGGCGTTAGCTTATGGCCCAGCCCCACCCCGGAGACGAACTTATCCACGTGCCCAGATGCGTCCACACCGTCAACCGATCGCCGCATGGTTCCCTTTAGACTGTCCGGTTGAGATGCCAGATACAGACCCACAGTTGAGCGCCACCACTCACCCGCGTGCACTCGGGCGCTCCACCACGATGTCCATCGGCTCCGTCGCCGCGGTGGCTCTCGTCATCGGTGCCATCTGTCTCTGGCCGACCCACGTGGATGCGAGTATCGCGCCGACGCTCACCCGTGACCTCGATGGGCTCCATCAAGCCGGACTCCCGCGCTGGGTGACGTACGCCTTTATCGAATCCACGGCAAACGTGGTCATGTATATCCCGCTCGGGGCGCTCGGCTTTGCCCTCGCCCGTAAAACAATCGGATCGCGTCCGCTCAGCGGCCTAGCCGTCATCGCGGCGGCTGCCACACTCTCGGGCACATGTGAACTTGTTCAGCACACGCTGTTGCCCGGACGCACCGGCGACCTCCGGGACATCGTCGCCAACATCTGTGGCGCGGCGATAGGCGCCCTCATCGTCCTCGCCATCCCCCGCCTGCGACGCTAACGGAACAGCGGCATACACCGCGCACCGGGCGGCCCCCATCCAAAACAACAGGCCCCGGAGCAAAAGCTCCGGGGCCTGTTGGGATCCTGCAGTAAGAACTACTTACTTGTTGATCTTGGTGACGGTACCGGCACCAACGGTGCGGCCACCCTCACGGATCGCGTAGCCGAGGCCCTCTTCCATGGCGATGGGCTGGATCAGCTCAACGGTCATGTCAGTGGTGTCGCCGGGCATAACCATCTCGGTGCCCTCGGGCAGCGTGATGACGCCGGTGACGTCGGTGGTACGGAAGTAGAACTGCGGACGGTAGTTCGCGTAGAACGGGTTGTGACGTCCACCCTCATCCTTGGACAGGATGTAGGCGGTGCCCTCGAAGTTGGTGTGCGGGGTAACTGAACCCGGCTTCACAACAACCTGGCCACGCTCAACGTCTTCACGCTTGGTACCGCGAAGCAGCAGACCACAGTTCTCGCCGGCCCAGGCCTCGTCGAGCTGCTTGTGGAACATCTCGATACCAGTGACCGTGGTCTTCTGGGTCGGACGGATTCCAACGATCTCAACCTCGGAGTTGATCGCGAGGGTACCGCGCTCTGCACGGCCGGTGACAACGGTTCCACGACCGGTGATCGTGAAGACGTCCTCAACGGGCATCAGGAACGGCTTGTCCTTGTCGCGCACGGGGTCAGGAATCGAGGAGTCGACAGCTTCCATGAGCTCGACGATCGAGTCGACCCACTTCTCGTCCCCCTCAAGAGCCTTCAGACCAGAAACGCGAACGACGGGAGCGTTGTCACCATCGAAGTTCTGGCTGGAGAGCAGCTCGCGGACCTCGAGCTCAACGAGCTCAAGGATCTCTTCGTCGTCAACCATGTCGGACTTGTTCAGCGCGACGAGCAGGTAAGGAACACCAACCTGC
>JBQELM010000217.1:0-4567 GCA_052103915.1 Mycetocola sp.
CGACTTGCTCATCTTTGCCGTCGGATTCTGCAGGTCGTAGATCTTGGCCGATGCCTTCGGAATGAAACCCTCGGGGATGGCGAACGTGTCACCAAAACGGGCGTTAAAACGACCGGCAAGGTTGCGGGTGAGTTCAAGGTGCTGGCGCTGGTCCTCACCAACGGGGACCTGCTCGGCCTGGAACAGCAGGATGTCGGCCGCCATCAGGATGGGGTAGGTGAACAGGCCAACACTGGCGGACTCCTGGCCCTGCTTGGCCGACTTGTCCTTAAACTGCGTCATCCGTGACGCCTCGCCAAAGCCGGTGACGGTGTTCAGGACCCAGGCCAGCTCGGCGTGGGCCGGAACCTGCGACTGGACAAAGAGCGTTGACTTGGCCGGGTCAATTCCCGCGGCAATGTACTGGGCGGCCGTTGCCCGCGTCCGGGCACGGAGCTCGGCCGGATCCTGCGGAACGGTGATGGCGTGCAGGTCGACAACACAGAACAGCGCGTCAAAGTCTTCCTGCAGCTGGATCCACTGGCGGAGCGCACCAATGTAGTTGCCCAGGTGGAGGGAATCTGATGACGGCTGCATGCCGGAAAAAAGAACGGGACGGGTCATGAGGAGAATGCTTTCGAGGGGTGAAGAAGAATTAGATGGAGTAGTCAACAACAACGGCTGCGTGGTCCGACCAGCGCTGGTCGTAGGAGGCCGCACGGTCAATGGTGTACCCGGTCACCGACTGCGCGAGCGCGGGGGTGGCGGCGTGGTAGTCGATACGCCAGCCCGTGTTGTTGTCGAAGGCCTGGCCGCGCTGGGACCACCAGCTGTAGGGGCCCTCAACCTCTCCCGCCCACTGACGGCCAACATCGACCCAGCCGAGGCCCGTTCCGACGGTTCCATCAACGCCGGTGACGTCTTCGCCCTTCGGGCCGAAGAAGCGGTCAAAGTAGGCGCGTTCGCGGGGGAGGAAGCCGGAGCGCTTGACGTTGCCCTTCCAGTTCTTGATATCAAGTTCCCTGTGCCCAACGTTGAAGTCGCCGGTGACCAGCACGAGGTCTCGGTCGGCAGCCAGCTCAGGAAGGCGTGACGTCATCGCGTCAAGGAAGAGCCACTTCTGGTCCTGCTTGGGGGTGTCAACCTCTCCGGAATTGACGTACGTGCTCACAACGGTGATGAGCTTGCCGTCAATCTCGTAGTCGGCCTCAAGCCACCGTCCGCTGCTGTCCAGGTCGTCTCCGCCCAGAGCGGTGCGGTGGGCGGTGGCGGGGACACGGCTCAACAGGGCGACACCGGCGCGGCCCTTGGCGTTGGCGGCGTCGTGCAGCAGGTGCCAGCCGGGGGCAAGCAGCTTGGTGATGTCCTCGGTCTGAGCCCTGACCTCCTGCACGGCGACAATGTCTGCTCCACGGCCCTCAAGCCACTCGCCCATTCCCTTGCGGTAGGCGGCGCGGATGCCGTTGACGTTGACGGATGCGATGCGGAGCGGGCTGCCAGAACTCATGCGTCCAGTCTATGGGCCGAGCGTGGTTGCGGTTCCCGGGGCCGTGTTTTTTACCGCGGCCTCGGCGTCGGCCAGTTCAGCCCTTCGCTGTTCCGTGAGACGTTTTGCCCTGCGTTTTCCCCAGAGGCCGGCAGCCTTTTCGTTGTCTTCTGCCAGCGTCAGGTTGTTTCGCGCGACAACCAGGGTGGCCCGTGCCAGCTCGGCCTCACGGTCCTTCTCGCTGAGCATCCGGTCGGCGAGGCCACGGTCGGCGACGCTCACGGCGATCCAGGACGCACCGATCAGAATGACCCGGCTGACCATGTTGAACCAGATCATCAGACCGGCAAACACGGCGAAGGTCGCAAGCAGCGGGTTTTTACTCGCACCGGACACGATGATTCCGGCAAACAGGCCAAGGACGGCCACACCAGCACTGGCCAGTCCCGCGCCCTGGAAGAGCAGCTGCCGGGGAATGGGGATGTGGGCAAGAACCCGGTACATGGTGGCAAGAACCACAAAGTTCAGCGCGGCGGCGATCACAAAACCGGCGGCGGAGGAGCCAACGGTTGCCCACACGCTGGTTGTTCCGATACCGGTGGTGCCAAGAATCCACTCCCACAGCTGCGAGCCGAGAGCAGAGACCGCCGCCGACGCGACAAGCACGGCACCAAAGGCGGCGGCAAGCATCAGGTCGGCGAGCTTCTGGCGCACAAACGGCCGTGCGTCACGCGGCAGCCGGAACACGGTCCGGATTGCCTGCCTGGTGGAGTACAGCCAGCCGATGGCCGTCCACAACAACCCGGCAAGTGCAATCACACCGGTCCAGCTGATGATGCTCTGCTTGAGCAGGGACGATGTTTTGATCACGCCGTCTTCGCCGAGCAAACCCGGCACAACACCGTTCACGATTTCAACGAGTGCGTTAAACAGCTCGGTGTTGGCGGAGAGGAAAAGCCCAAAGATAGAAAAGCCCACAAACACCGCAGCAAAAACGGCAAAAACCGACTGGAAACTCATCCCGGCAGCGAGCAGATTTCCGTCGCCGTTGAGGTAGTGCTGCACCACACGTGTTGGTTTCATGACGACGGCTTTGCGGCCAAGTGCGCCGAGCTTCAGCACCGGCGATTGCAGCCGTTGTGCGATGGCGCTGTCGCTTTCGATGACCGTTCGTTCGAGCGCACTCAGCTCCGGATTCTGGGCCGACGGGACCTGTTCTGGAGCATGAGTCACACGGCCAGCCTAGCGAGGGTGCACAAGTTGAGGGGTCATAGCTGGTGCACAGACGGGAAGGTTCGGCAGAATGGGGGACAGAGCCGCGGAGCCCCCGGACCGTGGCCGACCAATGTAGGGATCCCCGTCGTGACAGTACACAGCTACCGATATTCAACAGCAGACTCCGTCAGCCACCGCGTTTTTGTGGTGCACGGCGTCTGGACCGTTGTGCTGCCTGTCCCAACGCAACCCGATCTGGCCGAGCAGCTGTGGGCGCTGGTTGAGGACCCGGCCGTGGACATCGCCGAGATCGAGCGGACGATCCTGTCACGTGGCCCTGACGCTCCCATCGACTGGGCCATCATCCGGTGGGCAACGGACTCAACCGTCCAGCTGCGGATTTCTGGTTCCGAACGGGTTGATCTGTGGACGGATGCCGGTTGGATTCGGGTTGATCGTGAGTCGGCGCAGTCGGAGACGGACCGTTCCGCCGGTGTTGTGGTGTGCGGTGAGGTCACCGGTGTGGCCGGAGGGGCGCCGCGTGGCGCGGGGATTCCGCTTGATGGCGGAATCATCGTTGCTCAGCGTCTTGACGGCCGGTTCCGCGTTCTCATGCCGCGTGAAGATTCGGACGGGGTATCGCGGCATGACGGTATGACGATCATGTCGCCGGATGTTCTTGGTGCGCGTGAGACGGAGCCGCATCCGACGCTGGCAACGGTCACCGGTTTTCGGGTTAACGGCGGAAGCATGCACGAGCTTGACGCCACACACTACTTTGGCCGCAACCCTCGCCAGCCCAAGATCCCTCTCCCGGATCCCGCACGACTTGTGGCGCTGGTGTCGCCGTCCAAACTGGTGTCCGCAACCCACCTTGAGATCAAGATTGTTGGTGGAGTGGTTGTGGTGACCGATCTGCGGTCCACAAACGGGACAAATGTTCTCCAGCCGGGCTCGGCGTGGCATCGGCTGAGAGGGGGTGAGCCGGAGGTTGTTGTCCCCGGTTCTCACCTTGACGTTGGTGACGGCAACGTCATTGAGATTGTGACGGAGACGATCCCGTCGGCGGAGACCACAGCACCACGGCACTAGGTTTCCCTTGGCTGTGGGAAGGGGCGAACGGGCGAACGTCCCCGCCGCTTAGACTGGCCCGCAGTGGGCGGGGGCCCAGGACAGGGGATCGGTCATGGGGGGTCGTGCGGGAGCACGTGGTCAGGATGGGCGGCGCGTGAGCAAACGCGCTCAGCGGGCCGCTGCTGGACCACAGCGGGGGCAGGCTGCAGCGGTAAAGGCCGCGGCCGACCAGGCTGCGGTTGAGCGGGACGCGGCGTCGGGTGCCGCGCAGAGCACAACCGTTGTGACCCAGCCGCCGCGTCGTGCACTCATCATCAGTGCGGCCATCATCTGCGTGGGTCTGGCTATCGCACTTGTCCTGCTTGGCCTCGCCGTTGTGCCCGGTCTGCTTCGCGGTGGAGCTCCGCCCTCGGTCGGCACCATCACGTCACAGGTGGACGGGGCTGTTGCCCGATTTGAGTGGACCGACCCGGGGATTGAACAGGGTGACCGCTACCTTGTTGTGATTGACAGCGGTGACTCTCGCGTGCAGGACGAGACATCGATTGTCATTGACGCCGTTCCGGGGCAGGACCTGTGCCTCACGGTCCAGGTGCAGCGCGGGGATGAGGTGTCGGCGGAGAGCCCCGAGTCATGTGTTGGTATCGCTGCGGGGGTTGACTAGCTGGCCTCGGCCACACCGGTCACCCAGCGGTCGATGGCATCAACGGAAAGCACCTCCTGCAACACCATGATGGCTGCCCCTCGCACACCCGCATCGGCGCCGGCCTGGGACTGCCGGATGTTGAGATGCTGGGTGGCGAGCGGGATGGA
>JBQELM010000218.1:0-4557 GCA_052103915.1 Mycetocola sp.
GGAGGCAGCAGGCCTCACGGCATCGGAGGCAGCAGGCCTCACGGCATCGGAGGCAGCAGGCCTCACGGCATCGGAGCCAGCAGGCCTCACGGCATCGGAGGCAGCAGGCGCAGTGTCGACGGTGACGGTCGTAGCGCTGATCAGCGCCGCGTTCGCCGGTGCAAGCGACATCGTGCTGAGCCCGGCCAGAGCCAGCACTGACACAACTGCTACGCCAACGCGTCGTGTAACCATCGATCCACGCGATCGGTTGATGTGGCGGCCCTCGTCATCGCGAGCGGCACGCCTGGGGGTTGTCTTCATGCTGACAAAATAATGAGAGCATGCCGCCGCACCGCCCGCTTTGCCCGCATTCTGCGCGATGTGAAACGGTTCTGCGCAATGTGGGACCGCCCCCCGATCGGCTACGCCGATGTGCCACCCGGACGGGGCTCAGACGGCGCAATATCGTGCGCCACCGTGCCGTAAAAGTCAGAGACCGCTCGATACATCGTTGACGTGCTCCCAAAGCCAGAACGTCGAGCCGTCTCAGCCGAGCTCTGCCCCTGCCGGCCGGTGTCCCTCAGCATCGTCAGCGCAGTGTGCGCACGCTCGCGACGGATCTCGGTGGCGACGGTTGTTCCGTGCGCAGCAAACTCTGTCTGCAACCGCCGAAGTGAACACCCCACACGATGCGCAAGCAGAGTGGGATCAAGGGCCGGATCTGACGACTCGTTCACAATGACGGCGATCGCATGGCTCCACAGATCACTGAACCCGTGGGGGCGCTGCTCCTGGGCCGGGGAGCGCCGCTCCCGCAGAACCGCCCCAGCCATTTCGATGATCAGGCGCGACGCGGTGAGGCTCTCCCCCGCCGCGGGCGCAGCACCGTTGGCAACTGAGGCCAAATACCCATGCATGGCCCGCTCCGGCAACGTGAGCTGGTCATACACATGCGCCTGCTGCGGAAACATTGGCGCAAAAACTTCCAGCGCCTCCGTCGCAATCCGCGCGACCAGAAAACGCCACGGCGTGATGAAACGCACCTGCTGCGGCAGACCACTTGGCGCGATCATCAGCGGGCCCTTTCGTTCCTCCCACGCGGCACCATCGGAGTACGCAAAAGTCCCCTTCTCAACAAAGATGAAGTCGAGGGTCGGCATACCGGGGGCGAGCGGACGACGCTCGATCTCCTGTGCGTCACCGGACGCGTTCACCAGCAGGACCGGGCCAAGCGCGTGCACGGTCGCGTTCATCTCAAGCGCACCACGACCGCGCGTGCCCTCACACACCAGATCTGCGCTTGCAAACTGTTCAATGGAACGGTCAACAATGCGACGCGGAGCATCCTTGGGGGTCATAGCTCAAGATTATGGGACGGCAGGGGAAAAGACCGCCGAACCACGACCACGACGTGACACATGTTGTGGGGGCAAAAAGCGACCACAGCATCGCCGCCGGCACTCCCCGGCGTTGCCCATGTCACACGACGGAGTGTCGCCCGTTTCAGGAAATCAGGTAAGCAAAGAAAAACCCTGTCAAGCAAAAGCCTGACAGGGTTTTATATGGTGGATCTGAGGGGACTCGAACCCCTGACCCCCTGCATGCCATGCAGGTGCGCTACCAGCTGCGCCACAGACCCAAACGGCTGTTCCGTGAACTTTGCGTTCCCGGTTCAACCCTTTTAGCTTACAACACCGGTGCCGCCGATTCCAATTCGGCACTGCACTCCGGGAGTGTCACTGGCCGTTAGTACTCAGCCGACGCCGCAACCGTCGCTGCGTCGTCAAGTGGGATCACCGGGCAGTCACTCCACAGGCGGTCAAGCGCGTAAAAGCTGCGCTCCTCCTCGTGAAAAACGTGGGCAACAAGATCACCAAAATCAAGCAGAGCCCAGCGGCCGGCCTCACGCCCCTCACGACGGAGCGTCTTGACACCAGCGTCATTGAGTGCGTCCTCAATTTCGCGAGCGACAGCGGACACACCGCGCTCGCTCTTGGCCGTGACAAGAAAGAACGTGTCAACAAACGGGAGGGGTCCAGACACGTCAAGTGCGACAGCGTCCTCCCCGCCGGTTCGCTCAGCAGCGGCAACAGACAGTCTCAACTGCTCACGAATCGGCAGTGTCATTGGTTTCCTTTCAGAACGCCCTAGAGGGCGCCGTTCATCAGGCCGACAATCACGACGGCCAGAACCGACACGGCAAGAACACCGGCGGTAATACTCAGGGTAAGCAGAAGCTTGCTGTTCTTCTGGGGAGCCGGCGGCGCAATCAGATCACGCGCTGCCGTGTGTGTTGAGATCGCCCTCGCGGCCGAAACCGGGCTACTGCCCGTGTTGGCCTGCGGGTCCTCGTCGCCATCAAACATGGCGTCAAGTTCCGGCTTCTCAAAGTAGTTGGGGTGCTGACCGGTTGTGCTGAGTTCAACCGGGAGGTCAATGGACCCGGTGAGGACAACACCACCATTTTCAGTCAGGGCCGAGCCCAGGCCCGTTGACGACGGGATCGACGGAAGGATGAGCGCGTGGGGCGCGGTTGTGCTCCCGGCTTCGCCGCTACTCAGCAGCGAATCAAACGCCGTTCCCACAACCTCTTTAACCGACTTGTCGGACGCATCGGACACCGGAGCGGCACTGAGGTTGCGCCCAAAAGCGTCGGACACGGTTGGGCCCGCAGAGGCAGCCGCGTGGTTGTGCTGATCAACCGGCGCAGAAGAAGCTGACTCAGTCGCAGTGGACGCCTGACCAACACCTGCGGCAGCCGAGGCGTTCTCGCCTGACTTTTCCCGTGCTGGCGTGTGCTCTGCGCCGCGGGGGAAACTCACCGGCATCGGAAGCTGCGGCCGTTCAGGTGCTGCCTCGGGAGCACCGGTCCTCACAGATACGGGCTCTGCTGCCTTCGTTGACGGGGCCGTGCGTGCGGTTGCCGGAGCCGAGGGAGCAGGCACAGCCGAAACAGGCGCAGCAGAGTCCTTCTCCAGTGCATCGGCAGAATCACCGTCATCGGTAACAACGGGAATCCCGGCCGTTCGCTGGCGCTCAATATCGCGCATCTGCCGACGGGTCAGCGGACCACCCGCAGCGGCGGACGACGAGCTCGTCGATGACGCCGACTCAGTCGTGGCGGGAACACGATGAGGGACAGCGGCTGGAACCGGCGCAGCAGGCTCTGACCGGTCAGAATCCGTGTCATCGGACGGGGGTGCTGGTGAAACGACGTGACCCGCGGAGGTCTCCGCACGGCGCCGCTGCTCGCGCAGCTCACGCCGACTCAGCGGTGCGTCGCCCGTGGGCTCTGTCATGACTTACTCCGATACGTACAGATGGTGTTTGCTGATGTATTGCACGACGCCATCAGGAACCAAGTACCAGACCGGATAGCCCCGGCTGACCCGGCTGCGGCAATCCGTTGACGATATCGCCAGCGCTGGGACTTCTTGAAAGCTTACGTGCTCACGCGGCAAACTTGAAACGTTGAGCGGATGACCCGGCCGAGTCACAGCAACAAAATTTGCCAGCGACCAGAGCTGATCCACGTCTTTCCAGCCAAGAATCTGCTCAACCGCGTCTGCTCCCGTGATGAAAAACAGTTCAGCGTCCGGGTTGGCCGCCCTGAAATCACGGAGCGTGTCGATGGTGTAGGTCGGGATTCCCCGGTCAATGTCGGCACGACTCACCGTGAAGCGAGGGTTGGATGCCGTCGCCACAACCGCCATCAGGTAGCGGTGTTCGCTGTCCGTGACCTGCCCCTTGTGTGAGGGCTGACCGGTCGGGACAAACACAACCTCATCAAGGTCGAGTTTTGACGCAACCTCACTGGCAGCGACCAAATGGCCGTGATGGATGGGATCAAACGTCCCGCCCATGATGCCGATTCTGGCCGCGCGCGCTCGCGCTGGCGCACCCACTTGGATCAGTGACCGTGCCCGTGGTCGTCGTGTGAGGACGACGAGTTGTTGGTCTTCTGCGAGTGACGGTTGGCCACGTCACGGTAGGACCAGGTGGCAACACCAAACACCAGGAACAGGATAAAAGCGATCACGCCGTACATGAACGTGGGCATGGGCAACTCGTTGTGCACCTCGGCGGCAAGAACCTGAAGGGCGGTGAACGTCATCGGGGTGACTCCTCAATCGGAAGGAAAACTCTCAACCAGTCTAGCCTCAGCCGCGGCTCTGCCCCGAACCGCGAACCACCCATTTGGTGCTTGTCAGCTCCGCCAGTCCCATCGGGCCCCGCGCGTGCAGCTTCTGGGTGGAGATTCCGACCTCGGCACCGAAGCCAAACTCGCCGCCATCGGTGAAGCGCGTTGAGGCGTTCACCATCACAACAGCCGAGTCGACCTCGGCAAGGAAACGCTCGGCATTGGCGTGGTCATCCGTGATGATCGACTCGGTGTGATGGGTGGAGTAGCGACGAATGTGGTCGATGGCCTCGTCGAGTGAGTCAACGACCCTGACGGCAATCTCCAAAGCGAGGTACTCCGCAGCCCAGTCCTCCTCCGTGGCCGGCTCGGCATCGGGGTAGACCGCTCGAACCCGGTCGTCACCGTGAATGCGAACCCCCGACTCGGCGAGA
>JBQELM010000219.1:0-4551 GCA_052103915.1 Mycetocola sp.
GGCAACGCTTTTGGCGGCACTGTTTCTTTTTGGCCGCTCGTTGTTTCGCGTGACGATCGAGCTCTCACCGCGACGGGTTGTGGCGGGGGAGCGTGCGCTGGGGCGGTTGCTTGTGGTCAACGAGGCCCCACTCCGGTCGCGTCCGGTGCTGATGGAGGTTCCTGTCGGCGCGGGGTCGATTGAGTTCAGGGTGCCGTCCCTGCGCCCCGACGAGTCGCACGAGGAACTCTTTGCCATCCCCACAAGCCGGAGGTCGGTGATTGTGGCCGGTCCTGCTCGGTCCGTCAGAGGAGACGCTCTTGGCTTGTTCCGGCGTGCGGTGAGCTGGACGGAGCGAATTGAGCTTTTTGTTCATCCGATCACCCGGCCGCTGAATCCCGCGGCGACAGGCATCATGCGGGACCTTGACGGTCAGACCACGGCGACGGTGACAAACAACGACCTGGCTTTTCACACCCTGCGCGACTACATCACGGGGGACGACGTTCGTTTTGTTCACTGGCGGTCAAGCGCGAGGACCGGCTCGCTCATGGTTCGTCAGTTTGAGGAGACTCGGCGGTCGCGGATGACCGTGTTTGTGAGTCGGGACCTGGCGGCATACACGGACGACGAGGGTAACGACCTTGAACTGGCGATCCAGGCTGTGGCCTCACTGGCAACAACAATGATCAGGTCGGGGCGCGCGGTGTCGGTGGTGAGCGAGGATCTCAGATGCCGATCACACACCCCCGAGGCGCTCCTGGACGACTGCTCGCGTTTGGAGACGGTTGACGCGCAGGGGGCGAGTCTCCGTGAGCGGGTTCACGCCGTGACCAAGTCGGACGAGCAGCCGGGGGTGCTTGTGCTTGTTGCCGGGGCCGGAGTGTCCATGTCTGAGGTCAGGGCGGCCGCGTTGCTTGCACGCCAGGGAACCGCCGTCATTCATGTGGAGGCGGTTCCTGGTGCCTCCGCCCGGATGGGCGCTCTTGCGGGAATGCGCTCCATCCGCCTGGGGGACCTCGCCCAGCTGGACCGTGCGCTTGGCGGCTTGCGATGAAGGTGCCAACCGTTCGAGCGATTGATGTCGCGGTTGCCCTGAGCGTTGCGGCTGTTGCGGCGGTCGGTTTTGTGCCGGTTTTTGCCTGGGGTCCCACCCTGGCCACGTCGCTGGCGGGGCTGGCTGTGGGTGCGGGCGTGAGCGTGGCGAGTGCGCGGTGGAGGTGGAACGCTCCGATCACGATTCTGGCCGCTGCAGCGGTTGTCCTGGTGTGCGGGCCGGCGATCGTTGTGCCGGATATGACCGTCTTTGGTGTCGTGCCGACCGCGGACGGCGTGCGGGCAATTCTGAGAGGTGCCGTTTTTTCCTGGCGTGATGTGTTCACTCTTGGCACTCCGATTTCCGCACCGGTCGAAGCACGGGTGCTCCCCTTTGTTGCGGGAGTCGTGGCGGCTGTGGTGAGTACAACCGTTGTTCTTCGTGTGATTCCTCACCGTCCACGACGGGTTGCCGTCCTTGTTCTTGCCCTTGTGCCGGGACTGGCGCTGTATGTCTTCACCGCCTGCGTGGGAACGGCCGAGCCGTTCTATGCGACGGTGCGGGCGGTTGCCGTTGTGACGATCAGTTTGCTCTGGTTGTCCTGGGCTGTGCAGCGCCGTGATGACGGGCGAACGTCGGCCGAGGCGACGGCTGGGGCACGGCGGTCCCGTTTCTCCGGCGTGCTGGGGATCGTGGTTGTTGCAACGGCGATCGGTGTGACGGCGACATCGTTGTTCCCCGCCGGGGCGCGCACGGTGGTGCGGGACAGGGTTGTTCCACCCGTCATGGCAAAGGAGATCCCCAGCCCGTTGGCCGCTTTTCGGAGTTTCACGAAGGACAGGGCGGAGCAGGAGCTTTTTCGGCTGACCGGTTTCACCGCGGGCGAGCGAATCCGCCTGGCAACAATGACCGATTACAACGGGCGGGTCTGGGCGCTCGCCGACCCAGGCGGCGAGCGTGAGGTCAGTGGTGCTTTTAGCGTTGTGAGCGAGCGGTTGCCTGTTGTGGACGACGGCGCCGAGGGGGAGGCGCGGAGTCACACCTTCCAGATGGAGGACTACCAGGGGCTCTGGGTCCCGCTGCCTGACCGTCCACGGGAGCTTGAACCGACAGCGGAGGGCGAGCCGTTGGGAACCGGGGTCAGATACAGTGCGGCCGACGAGAGTGCCGTGGTTGTGGGCGGTGTTCCTGATCGCGCCAGCTACCGCGTGGTGTCTGAGGTGGCTCCGACGCCGTCGGACGCACAGCTGAAGTCGCTGAGGGTGATGCCCATCGATTTGCCGGTACCGCGGCAGGTTCCCGAAGCGGTGAGCAATATGGCTGAGACGCTGACCTCGCCGGATCAGAGCCCCATCGAGCAATTGAGGGCTCTGGAGAACAGCCTCACAACAACGGGCTATCTCAGTCACGGTCTGCCGGGGGACGCGGCGCCGTCCCGTGCTGGTCACGGCGCGGATCGCATGGAGGAGCTGTTGACACGGTCACAGTTGATTGGTGACCAGGAGCAGTACGCGTCGGCATTCGCGCTCATGGCCCGTTCGCTCGGGTATCCCGCACGGGTGGTGATGGGGTTCGCTCCGGAACAAACGGCGAGCGACGAGCAGTCGGAGGTTGTTGTTCACGGTGCTGATGTGACGGCATGGGTTGAGGTCCCCTTTGAGGGGTTCGGCTGGGTGAGTTTTGATCCGACTCCGGACGACACCGAAATCCCGCAGGACCAGAAGCCCGAGCCCCAGGCAGAGCCTCAGCCGCAGATCCGTCAGCCTCCGCGCGCCGACAAGCCGATTGATGAGCTGCTGGGATCAACGGAGGTTGACGACCGCGACCAGGAACGCTCAGACGATGACTCGATCCTCCACGCCTGGCTGCGTGTGCTCGCGGCGATTGGTGTGCTCCCGCTTTGTCTTGCCGCCGTTGTGGCCGGGGCGGCGGTTGTGCGTGCGCTACGGGTGCGGCGTCGACGTCGACGGGGGACGCCCGACCGGATCGCGGCGGCGGCGTGGGATGAGTTCATGGATCGGAGCGCCGAACTGGGCTGGTCAAGTGATGCCCGTCAGAGTCGGTCAGAACGGGCTAGGCAGCTGAACCGGGAGCTCCGTGCGCGCACGGCGGCACCCGCCGAGGGGGATGGCTCTTCACCCGCCGCGACGGATGGTGCCGCCGCGACCGACGGTGCGGCCGCGACCGATGGTGCGGGTGCGGCAGTGGCACACGGGGAGCGAGACGCGGAGGCCGTGCCTTTTCCGCCGGCGTCAAGTAGGCGGCAGCGGCGGCTGGAACGCGGGGACCGTCAGCTCCGCGAGGAGGAGGCGGAGCTTGTCGCCTTTGCCCGCGAGGCGGACAGGGCCGTTTTTTCAGGAGACGAGGTCAGTCAGGACAACATCGATGCGCTGTGGGCGCTGACCGCCAGCCAGAGTGATCGGCTTCGTCGCCGGGTAAGCTGGAAAGCACGGTTGCGGAGTCTGTTCCGCGTTAATAGCTACCGGCCAACTCGTTGAGTGATCGTTGTGGAGGAACCCGTGCCTGGCATGCCGCCTGCTCCCCGCGCTCAGCGCAGGATTGGGCCACCGCCTGGTACGGCTCCGGAGAGCTCCGAACCGCGCCCGTCTCAGTCAGCCGGAGACCGGCGGCAGCCGATCGCGGAGCGTATTGTGCTGAATGAGGCCACCCGCTCTGCGCTGTCCGGCCGTGATGAGAGTGCCGCCGCTCAGCCGGGTGGTGTTCCGCCCGCTCGCGTTGCTCCGCCCGCTCAGGAAACCCACAACAGCCTTGTTGTCCTTTTGCCGGACGGCGCATCCCGTGCGCTGAACGTTCCCTTGCTCCTTGGCCGTTCCCCTCGATCCCAGCACGGCGCTGTTGCGGTTCCCGTTACCGGCGACACCGCAAGCGTTTCCGCCACACACGCACTTGTTGTCCCTGTTCCCGGGGGAGCGCTCGTGCGTGACCTGGCATCCACAAACGGGACCGTTGTTCTTGCTCCAGACGGAAGCCCAACCGCGGTTGTTCCAGGTGCGGATGTCCTCGCCGTCCCCGGTTCACTTGTTGTGCTCGGTGAGTGCACACTGCGAATCGTTCGGAGTGGTGATGACTGACCCGCAGTACTCAGACAACGGTCGTGCGCGCAGGGCCATGACCTATGCCGTCCTCTCTACTCTGAGCTATGCGGCCCTGATCATCGCGGTGTTTGGTGTGCTCAGTGTGCTGCTTGATCGTGACGTCGTTGAGGGGACGCACAGCATTCTTGTCGGGCTGGTCATGCCGATTGCTGCCGTCGCAGTCGTGGGGGTTGCCTGTCTGCGTGGGGCACAGGTTCGCGTCGCTCAGGAACGCTCGGGAACACGTGCAGGGAGCGCCGTTCCTGTTCTTCCGTCCCTGATCGCCGGGGTGCTGACCTGGCTCGGCGCTGCAACAGCCGGTGCGCTTGTTGTGGCGACAGAGGATCGCTCCGTCCTGGCCGGGCTGGGGTTCCTGGGGGAGCGCCTGCTCTCCCCGTTCACGATCGCCGCTGGCGTGTGTGGCTGGGTCATTGTTCTGGC
>JBQELM010000220.1:0-4548 GCA_052103915.1 Mycetocola sp.
GTTGAGGACCATTGGAACAAGGACTACGCCGACCTGATCTCGCTCGCGTAGACAGCGACGGCCGCCGGAGTTCAGTCCGCTCCGGCGGCCGGTCCCGCTCGTGCTTCCACTAGCGCTGGTGGGTTCCGTCCAGGAGCGCGTCCTCGATGTCAGCGTCACTTCGTGGGCTTCGGTCACGCTTTTCTTTGCGCTTCCGTGCGCGCTCCTGCTCAGCTGGATCGTCCTCGTTGAGGGTCCTGTACTCCTGACGCGCCGCGTAAAACAGCCCGCCAAAGCCAAGCGCGGCGAAGATGTACCACTGAACCGCGTAGGACAGGTGCGGTCCCTCGTCCAGGACCGGTTCAAGATTGAGGGCCGGCTGCACGCCCCCAGGGGCAGGGGTTTCCGACACAAGAAGCCCGTAAGCAGCGGAGTACCCGTCGTGTCCCAGGTCCGTCAGGATGGTTGGCACTTCAATGGTGGCCACCTGCCCCTCCGGTGCCGTTCGCCCGTCGAGCGCCGGCTCCGCCGCTTTGAGACGAGCCACAACGGTGATCTGCCCCTCCGGAGCGTCGGGGATCACATCGGGGGTGTCCTGGAGGTTTCCGATGGTGAGCCACCCGCGGTCAACAAGGAACACCGCTCCCGATTCCGTCTTAAAGGCGACAAGAACCTCAAAACCGGGGGTACCACTGCGCGGGCGGTTACGGACAAGCATCTGCTCGTCGACCAGGTACTCACCGGTCATCTCTACCGGCTGCCACTTCTGATCGTCATCAAACGTTGAGGGGTCGGGCAGGGCGTCATCCAGCGGCACGGGGCTCGCGTCGTAGTTGCCCAGAATCCGGTCGATTTCGATCCGCGCCTCAGCGCGCCTGGCGAACTGCCAGTTGCCCAGAAGGCAACACACGATGGCAAAAACAATCGCCAACCCCAGGTATCCGGCCCAGCGTTTGGAGAGCAGGAACCGCCAGCCGATCATTGTTCGCCTCGTTCAGTGGTGGGGGAGTCATTAACCGGTTCAAGCCTGACAGGGAACCCCCGTGAGCTCAAAAAGCCCTCAAGGTAGTCCAGGTGCTCAGCACAACTCAGCCAGGTCTTGTGCCGGTCCTCAGTGTGGATCTTGGGGTTCCGCCAGATGATCATTGTTGTCGCCGCTGCGGCGCACCCCGCCCGGGAGCAGGTGAAACGCTCGGGCTGGGCACCAAGGGAGTTGAGCAAATTCACGGCGACTCACCGGTCGTCCCCGGCGTGTCCGACTCTGCGCTCCGCGCTGTGCCGTGGCCTGAGGCTGCAGAATCATCGGTGGCGTCATCCGTTTCACCATCGCGGCTGTGCCCGGCCGGATCCTGCTGATCGGCGTTGTTTGTACGCTCAGAATCTGACGGGTTCTCCTGCCCTGCACCGTCGGAACCAGCCGCATTGGACGGCGGGACACGCAGAATCCCGCCGGGGGTCTCAACGGCTGAACCCGCGGGAGATGCGGCGGCATTCGCAAGAAGAACCGCGATATAAGGCAGAATGACTGCGCCGGCCACACACAGCCACATCCACCAGCCGCGCACAAACAACAGCGCAAACAGGCAGACAATCCTGACGGCCATCATGATGGAATACGTGCGCATACGGGCGCGACGGTCGTCGCTCGGCGAGACCGGCAGTGAAGTGATCGATTGGCGTTTCATTCCACCTCAAGACTACGACCATCCGACACGATAGATAGGGTGCCCGCCCCGAGGCACGACCCGAGAGAAGAGGAACATGACCACGACGACCCCCAGAACCGTTCTCGTCACCGGAGGGAACCGAGGGATCGGCTACGCCATCGCCGAGGAGTTCCTGCGCGAGGGACACAGGGTTGCGGTGACAGCTCGCAGTGGTTCAGGTCCAGAAGGCGCTCTGACGGTCACCGCTGACGTCACCGATGCTGCAAGCGTTGACGCAGCATTCAGCCAGATTGAGGCGGAGCTTGGACCGGTTGAGGTTCTTGTTGCCAATGCGGGTATCACCAGGGACACCCTGCTGATGCGCATGAGCGACGACGACTTTAATGATGTCGTCAACACCAACCTGGGCGGCGCATTCCGGGTTGTGAAGCGTGCAGCGACCGGGATGATCCGCAAGCGCTACGGACGCATCGTCCTGATCTCATCCGTTGTTGGTCTCTACGGTTCGCCCGGCCAGGTCAACTACGCCTCGTCTAAGGCCGGCCTTGTTGGCATGGCCAGGTCACTGACCCGTGAGCTGGGAGCACGCGGCATCACCGCAAACGTCGTTGCCCCCGGTTTCATCCAGACGGACATGACCGATGCCCTTCCCGAGGACACCCAGAAGCAGTACCTGAGCACCATCCCTGCTGCACGTTTTGCCACGCCCGACGAGGTCGCACGCGTCGTGCGCTGGATCTCTGGCGATGAGGCTGGATATATCTCCGGCGCCGTCATCCCCGTTGACGGCGGACTTGGCATGGGCCACTAGAGCGAGACAAAACCGCCGCAGCCGCACTCACGGGAGGTCCCACGGGTGCGGCTGTTGTGTGTCATCGCCTGGCACCGTGGGTCAGGATGAGCCCCGATTAGAGCCCAAGAACGGGGATCACGCTCGCCAGATCGACGTTCCCTGCGACAATCGCCGCGCGTTCACGAACAGCGGGCTTGGCGTTAAAAGCGATGGACAGTCCCGCCACGTCCATCATTCGCAGGTCGTTCGCCCCATCGCCCATGGCAACTGTTTTGTGAAGGGGAACGCTGTAGTGCTCGGCCCACTCGCGCAGCGTGATCGCCTTTGCTTCTGCGTCGATGACCGGGCCGGTGACCCGACCGGTCAGATGCCCATCCACAACCTCGAGCCGGTTGGCGCGAACAACATCAACACCAAGCTGCGCGGCGATGGGATCAAGGATCTCGTGAAAACCACCGGAGACAACACCCACCCGTCCACCGGCACTGTGCACGGCGGTGATGAGTTCAACGGCGCCCTGGTGCGGTTGAACCCTGGCAATTGTTCGCTCAAACACGGACTCCGAGAGTCCGGCGAGGGTGGCCACACGCTCCCTGAGGCTCTCGGCAAAGTCGAGTTCTCCCCGCATCGCCCGTGTTGTAACCGCCGCGACCTGCTCCCGGGTCCCTGCTTCTTCCGCAAGTTCCTCGATCGCTTCCGAAGCCAAGAGAGTCGAGTCTGCATCAAGGACAACAAGGAGGCGTGCGGGCGAGGTCAGGGGAGTGGCCATCGGGGGTGTGGTCCTTTCGGGAGACGCACCGGCGGTCTCACGGGACTCGGACGGCGGCACGGGTAGTCAGGAAGAGAATAGCGCGCCGACCGACCCGGCCCGTTGCGAATGGACTCGGCGACGCTCCGCATAACCGAACCCGGTTGGCACCGCTGATCGCTAGGCTAGAGGTCATGGCCAATGTTCTTCAGTTGCGTGACGTGTCCGTTGTTCGTTCAGGGTCAACCATCCTCGACCGGGTGAGCTGGACTGTCGCGGACAACGAACGCTGGGTGATCCTCGGGCGGAATGGCGCGGGCAAGTCCACGCTGCTGAATGTGGCGAGCACGCAGCTGCACCCCAGCTCGGGTCAGCTTGATGTGCTGGGCGAAACCATTGGGCAGGCCGACGTCTTTGAACTTCGTCCTCGGATCGGTTTCTCCGGCTCAACGCTGTCACGCAAGTTGCCGCAGGGGGAGAGCGTTCTCAACGCTGTTCTCACCGCCGCGTACTCGGTCACCGGACGGTGGAATGAAGACTACGAGGAGCTTGACATCCGTCGTGCACGTCGGGTCCTGGCCGAATGGGGCCTGAGCGACCTGGCCGATCGCAACTTCGGCACCCTGAGTGATGGCGAGCAGAAGCGCGTCCAGATCGCCCGCTCCGTCATGACCGACCCGGAGCTCCTGCTGCTTGACGAGCCGGCGGCGAGTCTTGACCTTGGCGCCCGGGAAGAGCTGATTGGCCTGCTCGGTGGCTATGCACTCTCCGAGGCTGCCCCGGCCATCGTGATGGTGACCCACCACGTTGAAGAGATTCCGCTTGGCTTCACCCACGGACTGCTGATTGCTGATGGTCGCATCGTGTCGGCTGGTCCGCTTTCCGAGGCCATCACCGCCCAGACGCTTGAGCAGACCTTTGGTTTGCCCATCGACCTCAGTATTGAAAACGGCCGTTTTTCGGCGCGTGCACGCCAGAACTAATCGCCATCGTCTGCTAAAGTAGGTCAGTGGCCTCGTGCCGTGATTTTTTCTGGCCGATTTCGGTGCAGACGTCTCCAACCCCATTGATCAACAAGGAAGTCCCTATGAAGAACGCCATCCACCCCGAGTACGCCCCGGTCGTTTTCCGCGACCTCGCTTCGGGATCGACGTTCCTGACCCGTTCGACTGTGTCAAGCGACAAGACGATCGAGTGGGAAGACGGCACCACGTACCCCGTCATCGACGTCGAGATCTCGTCCGAGTCGCACCCGTTCTACACCGGCAAGCAGCGCATCCTCGACTCTGCCGGTCGTGTTGAGAAGTTCAACCAGCGCTTCAAGAACTTCTCCAAGTAGAGGTTTTTCAGCTGCAGCTGTG
>JBQELM010000221.1:0-4521 GCA_052103915.1 Mycetocola sp.
GCCGGCGATGCCCGACATGAGCGGGATGTTCAAGATCATGAGCTTCCTGCCGTTCCTGACCGCCGTCATTGCCGCCTTCATCCCGCTTGCCGCGGGCATCTACATGCTCACGACCACAACCTGGACCCTCGGCGAGCGGCTGATCCTGCGGCGGATCTACCCTCCGCTCCCTCCGGAGGAGTTGCCACAAGCCAGCGACGACTCCGCGCCGGAGGGCGGCGCAGCCGAGCGGAGAGGCGACTAAACTTCCAGGGTGATCCCCCTCAGTATTGCCCTTGTCTGCCTGCACACCTCGCCAGGGACGGAACCCGGAACGGGTGACGCCGGTGGCATGAATGTGGTTGTCAGGGAGCAGGCCGTCGCGCTGGGCGCCCTGGGGCACCGGGTTGAGATCCTGACCCGCCGCTCCGACCCCGATCAGCCCGACGTGGTTGAGCTTGCCCCGCGCGTGACCCTTCGTGCGCTGACGGCCGGACCGGCACGCCCGCTGCCCAAGGGAGAACATGAGCAGTGGATGTCGGCGTTCGAGGACGCTTTGCGTACCCAGGGCCCGTGGGACGTCATTCATTCGCACCACTGGTTCTCCGGTATCGCCGCGCTCCCGATTGCCCGCGAACGCGGCATTCCGCACCTGCAGAGCTTCCACAGCATCGCGGCGGGACGGGACACCCCGCTCAGTCAGGGCGAGCGGGCGGAATCGCCTGGACGCCTGGCCGGGGAAGAGTACCTAGCGCTGAACTCCGACGGCGTCATCACCGTCAGCCGCGCGGAGGCCCTGACTACGGAACAGCGCCTGGGAGGCGATCCCGCCCGAATCGCTATCGTTCGACCCGGCGTTGATGCCGAGTGCTTCAGTCCTGCCCCCGCCGGAGCGGCGTCATCAACCGAGTTTGTTGTTGCCGCACGGCTGCACCCGCTCAAGGGCATTGGGTTGGCGGTTGAGGCCGTCGCCGGAGTTCCCTCATCACTGAACGCACGCCTGGTCATTGCCGGTGAGGGCTCGGCCGAGGTTCCCAACTACCGCGCGGAGCTTGAGTCTGAGGCCACCAGACTCGGAATCGGTGATCGGCTTCGTTTTGTGGGAGCGCTGACCAGGGCCGAACTGGCCGAGCTGTTCCGGACCTCGCGAGGTGTCCTTGTTCCGTCCCACTCTGAGACCTTTGGCTTGGTTGCAACCGAGGCCTCCGCGAGTGGTGTCCCCGTCGTGGCCTCGGCCGCGGGTGGACTCATCGAGGCCGTTGCCGACGGTGAGACGGGTCGGGTTCTTGACTCACGTGATCCGGAGGTGTGGTCCGGTGTCCTGACCGAGCTGCTCAGCGATCGCGCGCTCAGTCACCGCTACGGCGCTGAGGGCAGGGCACGTGCCGAGGCCAGGGGCTGGGATGTCTCCGCCGCTGAGCTTGCCGAGGTGTATGCCGCGTTCCTGGCTCAGCGCCCGCTTCCGCACTCGCTGGTCGAGAGCAGCCAGTGTCAGAACTAGCGCAGTGGCTGGACACCGCGGACGGGTCCCGTTCCGACGGTGTGCTGGTTTTCCACGCCCACCCCGACGACGAAACGCTCGTGTCCGGCCCGGTGATCGCTGCCCTCCGCGAGGAAGGTGTCCCCGTCACCCTTGTGACGGCGACACGAGGAGAGCGTGGCGACATCGTCGCTGAGGCCAGGGCGAGCGTCCAGACGTCAGGAAATCTGACCACGCACCGCCAGCGCGAGCTTGACGCCGCCTGCACCGCACTAGGTATCAGGGAACACGTCACCCTTGGCTCCGCACCGGCCAGGGCCCTCGGTCTCCCCGACACCCGCTACACCGACTCGGGAATGCGGTGGATCCGTGAGGGGCTGGCCGGTCCGGCGACCGATGTCACCCCCGATACGTTCACCAGTCAGAGCCACAACACCGAGCTCGCGGATCTGCTCGCCACCATCGCCGCCATCCGTCCCGCCGCTCTTGTGGGCGACGACGAAGACGGTGGATACGGACACCCCGACCATCGCCGCTGCCATGCGCTGCTCCGCGACGCGTCACGGCTGACCGGGATCCCCGCGTTTGTTGTGGGAGAGGAGACCTCGGCCGGGTGGCGTATTCAGCCACAGAACAGCGAACCGATCAGGGAGGCGTTGCGTGCCCACGCCAGCCAGCTGACCCTGGACGCTGACACGGTCACCCACAGCGGTGGCCAGAGCGAGCCAATCCGCACCGTTGCCCGCGTGCGGCCGCTTCAGTTCTGAGCACGCACGAACGCACACGGGCGAGCATCCAACGTGGATGCTCGCCCGTGTGTATTCAAGTCCAGATGGAGCTAGCCGACAAGTCCCTTGTCCGCCAGCCACGCGGTCGCGATGGTTGCCGCGTCCTCCTGGTCGGTGACACTGGCCACGTTCAGTGCAATCAGCTCGTCCGTTGTCAGGGCCGCATTGATCGGGGCCAATGCAGCGGTCACCCGATCAGCAACGGCGCTGGACACGACGGGGATCACGTTCTGCGCCAGGAACAGGTTCTCCGGGTCCTCAAGCGTGACAAAGTCACCACCGGCCAGGTCGGGGTCGGCGCTGTAGATGTCCCCCAGCTGAATATCACCATCACGGATGGCCTGCTTGGTGAGTGGGCCGCCGCTGTCGCCGATGGTCGCAAAATCAACGTCAACGCCGTAGAGCGTCTTCAAACCATCCGGACCGTAGGGACGGCTCTCCAATTCGGCGTTGCCGCCGATCGTGAGGGTGCCGTCGTACCCGGCCAGGTCGGCGAGGGAGGTGATGCCTGTCTCCTCAGAGAACTCGGTCGAGACGTTGTACGAGTCGGCGTCCTGCGCCGGCGCGGCCTCCAGAACACTCAGCCCGTCGGGGAGAACCTCCGGAATTGCCGCGTTCACGTCCTCGCTGCTGCGTAGTTCCGTGTCGGCGTCGTAGTACTGGAGCAGGTTGCCCGAGTAGTCGGGAATCAGTTGGATCTCATCCTTCTCCAGCGCGGCAAGATACACATCACGCTGACCAATGCGGAACTTACGCTCAACGGTCAGCCCCTGATCCTCCAGAGCCTGCGCATAGATCTCGGCAATGATCTCGTTGGAGTAGTAGTCCTGCGAGCCAATGGTGATGGCATCGGATGCGGCAGAGGTCTCGGCCCCACCGGACAGGCTGTCGCTTGTGCCGCACGCGCTCAGCGCCACAACGGACGCCAGTGCGGCCGTGATGGCTCCGGCCCGGAACAGGCGACGACGGTTAAATGCTGTGGTCATGGTGTTGCTCCTTTCAGGGCGGTCGCGCGCGAGGCACGACGACCGCGGTTGGAAACTCCTCCCCCGCGTGCAGCACGAACACCCACCGGGGTGCACAGCCGCTGCAGCAGGGCAAAAAGGGCGTCGATCGCCAGGGCAAGGACCACAACGGCCAGCGCCCCGCCGATCATCTCGTCGTAGGCACGCAGTTGAATACCGCGCTGCAGGTAAACGCCGAGTCCACCCAGGTTGACGTAGGCCGCCAGCACGGCGGTTGACGTGATCTGGAGCGCGGCGCTGCGGGTTCCCGCGATTAGCAGCGGAAGCCCGAGCGGGGCCTCCACGCGTGTGACCACCTGCCACGGCGTCATTCCCACCGCCGCGGCCGCGTCAACGATTCTCCGATCAACCGACTCAAACCCGGCGTAGGCGCCGGCCAGAATCGGCGGCACACCCAGCACAACAAACACAATGGTTGCGGCAATCGGTGCATCACCGATGCCAACGATCAGCGTCAACACAAACAGCAGACCGAGGGACGGAAGGGCCCTGGCTGCACCGGACAGTCCAACAGCAATGTCACGACCGCGGCCGGTGTGACCGATCAGATAACCAAGCGGCACAGCGATGGCAAGGGAAATGAGCAGCGCAACCGCCGTGTACCCCAGGTGTTCGGCCAGACGAAGCGGAAGAGCGTTTGAGCCCTCAAAACGCTCGGGTGAAAACAGCCAGGCGATGGCCTCACCAAAAAGGTTCATGCTGCCACCGACCTGTCTTTTCCAGCGGGTGCAGCTCCAGCGTGACGGCGCGCACGCCGCTCCAGCCGCCTGCTCGCCACGCCGCCCACCCGTGTCCACGGGGTCAGGGTGCGGCCGATGGTCGCGATGATCAGGTCAAGCACAAGCGCAAGCACAACGGTTGCGACAATACCGGCAATGATCTCCGGCACAATTCCGCGCTGGAGGCCGTCGGTAAACAGCGAACCCAGATTGCGACTCCCCACAAGCGCACCAACCGTCACCAGGCTCACGGTACTCACCGTCACCACCCTGACACCCGCGACAATAACCGGGACGGCCAGCGGCAGCTCAACCGCCCAGAACCGCCGTGACGGGGTGTAGCCCACGGCCGTTGCCGAGCGGATAACCTCACGGTCAACGGAGTCAAACGCGTCGGACGCGCTCCGGGCGAGCAGCGCGACACCGTAGAGCGTCAGCGCAACCACAACGTTGCTATCGGAGAGCACGGGGGTGCCAAGGATCGGAGGAAGCAGGGTGATCAGGGCCAGGGAGGGGATGGTGTACAGCAA
>JBQELM010000222.1:0-4506 GCA_052103915.1 Mycetocola sp.
CTCACTCAACACGTCCGCGTGTGCCAGAAGGGTGGTGACGTCCGTCGCCGCGACCACCGCTGAGACGGGACCGCCGTCGTGGCCGGGTGCGGCCGGGTCCGAGGCAGAACCACTCGTTTCCGGTCCGTCTCCCCCGCCATGAATCTCAACGCCAGGGACCGCTGCCACCCGGCCAACCCCGGAGCGGAACCCCTCGGCGATCCGGGACGTCAGCATGCGCGGCAGCTCGCCCAGCTGCCCGGTCAGCGACCGAAGCAGGTCGGAGTCGTCCGGCACAAAAACAATGCCTGGCTTGGTGCAGAACTGGCCAACACCCAACTGGAACGATGCGGCCAGGCCCTCGGCCAGTGTGCCGCCACGTGCGGCGTCGGCGGCCGCCGTCACCACAACGGGATTGACCGACCCCAGCTCACCGTAGAACGGGATCGGTTCGGGTCTGGCCGCACAGCGGTCAAGGATTGCCCGTCCGCCGTGGACCGAGCCGGTGAACGCCACCGCTCGGGTGCGCGGATCGTCGACCAGGGCAAGCCCCGCCTCAAAGCCGGACACCAGGGCGAAGGTGCCCTCCGGCGCGCCAGCCCCGGCGAGCGCACGCGTGACAACCCCCGCCGTCAGCGCGGAGGTGCGCGGGTGCCCCGGGTGCGCTTTCAGGACAACGGGGCAGCCAACGGCCAGAGCCGACGCGGTGTCGCCCCCCGCGACGGAGAAGGCAAAGGGAAAGTTGGACGCCGCAAACACCACAACGGGGCCGAGCGGCCGGAGCACTCGACGCAGGTCAGGGATCGGAGGGGTCGCCGACGGATTGGGGTGATCAATGGTTGCCTCAAGGTAGGAGCCCTCAACGATCACGTCGGCAAAGAGCCGGAGCTGAGCGGTGGTGCGCGCCAGTTCGCCCGTGAGCCGGGGACGGCCAAGAGCCGTCTCCTCGTCGGCGGCACCAATCAGCTCGTCGGCTGCCGCGTCCAGGTCGTCGGCGACCCGCCGAAGCCACCCGGCTCGCTCGGCGTCGGTGGTCACAGCCAGACGGGTCGCGGCGACGGTCGCCGCCGCGAGCACAGCATCACACTGTGCCGGTGTTGTCTCTGTGGGGTGCAAATCGGTCATGGTGTCTCCTTCACAGCGATCAACGGAACTCAAAGCCCAGGCCGGGGCGTGGGTCGGCGCTCGCCCAGCCGTGGCTGATCTGCACGCCGGTCGGCTGGACCAGTGCGCCAAGGTCGGCAAAAAAGGCGTCCTCGACGTCCTCAATCCAGCAGGCGTCAGGGAGCGTCAGCGCGATCTGCGTTGACAGCTCAGGCAACAGGTGCGGGGCAAGCTCCACACCCTGCTGCCGCGCGTTTTCTGCAATCCGGAGGAAGGGTGTGATGCCACCCACACGAATGATGTTGGGCTGGACGACGTCAACGGCACCCGCCGCCAGGAACTCCCTGAAGCGGTAGAGGGTGTGCACGTTCTCGCCCAGGGCAATCCGCGCGGGGCTGCGTCGACGAAGCTCGGTGTAGCCCAGCAGGTCGTCGGCGCGCAGCGGCTCCTCCACCCAGTCGAGACGGTACTCGGCCAGGGCGGTGATCGCGCGGGTCGCCGTGTCCAGGTCCCAGCGCTGGTTGGCGTCGATGCGCAGCAGCCGGTCGGGGCCAAGCGCCTCACGGACGGCGGCGATCCGCTCCACGTCCTCGGCCAGGTCTGGCTTGCCCACCTTGACCTTGACGGCCGTGAACCCGGCCTCCACCCAGCGCCGGGTCTGAGCGACAAGCTCCTCCTGCGAGTAGTGCAGGTTCACCCCGCTGCCGTAGGCGGGCAGCCTGCCGTGCTGACGCCCCAGCAGATCAACGATGCCCGTGCCCGCCGTGCGAGCGCGCAGGTCCCACAGCGCGAGGTCAACCCCGGCGAGCGCGATCGTCGTCACGCCGCCTCCCCCGGCCTCGTGCAGCTGCGCCCAGGCGTCATCCCAGACCTCCGGCACGGCCGGTCGTCCGATCAGGAACGGAGTCAGATCGTCCCGGATCAGGGCGGCAACCGCTGAGCCGCCGATCTGGGGGGTCCAGGAGAAGCCGTGCCCGGTTGTCCCGTCGGATGCGGTGACGGTGACAACAATCACGGAGATCTCCGTCACGTCAGCGCCCCAGGGCCTGCTCAGCGGGATGCGGCGCTGTTCGGCGCTGATCTGAGCGATCACGGGGGTCGTGCCCGGCGCAGCGGTGATGCCGGCTCCGGCGGGGGTCCCGGAAGCAACGGCGGCCCCCGGCGCAGCCGAGGCGCGCGGGATCGGGATGGGGCTTATCACGCCACCAGCTCCCGCCCCCTGGCCAGAAGCTGGTCAAGCCGGTCGCTCTGGTCCTGGCGCGGATCAATAAGCGGTGGACGGACGGGCCCGGCGGCAAGACCACCCGCCCTGACACCCGCCTTGACCAGCGCAACGGCGAAGCCGGGCGTCTCGTCCCTGAGCTGGATCAGTGGGGCGTAGAACTCGTCAAGCAGCAGGTGCTGGCGCTGGACGTCACCGGCCCGTAGCGCGTCAAAGAACCCGACGGCGATCTCCGGTGCCATGGCGAACACCGCCGAGGAGTACATCGGAACGCCGATAGCCGTGTACGCGGCCTGGGTCATCTCGGCGGTCAGCAGGCCGTTAAAGAACAGCAGGTCGCGGCCGGATGCCGCCGCCTGACGCACAAAGCGCTGCGCGAGGGCGACGTCGCCGACCCCGTCCTTGATCCCCACAACGCTGGGGATCCGAAGCAGTGCTTCCATCCCCTCCGGCCGGAACTGGGCCGTCGCGCGGTGGTACACGATCAGGGGCAGCTCGGTCGCCGCCGCGATCCGCGAGACGTAGGCCACCAGGCCCTCCTGCGGCCCGGCCACCAGGTACGGCGGCATCACAAGGAGGGCGTCGGCGCCCAGCCGCTCGGCCTCGCGGGCGCAGGCGATGGCGTGCCCGAGCGGACCGCCGGCACCGGGGATGACGGGAACACGTCCCGCCGTGGCCGTCACGGCTGCCTCAACCACCACGCCGTATTCGGCGACGGAGAGGGAGTGGTACTCGCCCGTTCCACAGGCCGCAAAAACAGCGCCAGGTTGGTAGGACACCCGGTCGGCGATGTGCTGCTTGGTCAGCTCGGCGTCCACCCGGTCGGACGCGTCGAAGGCGGTGATCGGGAAAAAGAGGACACGGTCGGGGATGGTCAGCTCAGGCACGGCTGGTCTCCTGTGAGGTGGTGGGTGACGCGGGAACCTGTCCCGCCGGGGTGGGCTGGTCGCTGAGTTCGCTGCGCCAGCTGCGCTGCGGTTTCCAGCCAAGAAGGCGCTCGGCACGCGCGGTGGAGAACACGGGAGCGGTGCCGATCAGCTGGTCCGCAGCCGCGGCCGTTCCCGACACCAGTTCGGTGAGCGCGGCGGCGGTCGGACTGGTCACAAGCGCATCGGCCGCTCCCACAAAAAACACCTCGCCGTTGGGCACGTCGCCAGCGTGCTCCAGCCAGGCGGCAACAAAGTCACCGGCGTCCCGCGCGTCAACGTAGTTGAACAGGGCAACGGCGGACAGTGCCGGATCGGCCAGACGGTCGGCGATGGTGTGCCCCTGCTGGGTCTGCGCGCCAGCCCACTCCTCCGGGGCGATGACGTAGCAGGGACGGAACACACCAAAGCGGGTGTTCTGCCCCGACCGGCGCACGGCCATGGCAATGATCTCCTCGATGGCGACCTTGGACACGGCGTAGCCGTTCCACGGGGCCACAGGGTGGTCCTCGTCCAGTGGCAGGTAGCGGGGCTCCCAGCCCTGCGGTGCCCCGTAGCCGATGACGGTGGGGCTGGAGGACACAAGGAACTCGCTCACCCCCGCCGCAATGGACCCCTCAAGCACGCTCCACAGCAGGCCCGTGTTGATGTCAAACACCTCGGCGTCGGGCAGCGCACCCGGCACGGCAATGGCCGCCAGGTGGATGACCGCTCGCGGCGAGACCTCGCGGAGAGCCGCCGCGGTTGCGGCCGCGTCCCTCAGGTCAACGATGCGCTGCTCGGCGGGCAGGCCGTCCGACGTTCCTCGGTCAAAGGAGGTGACGGCGTAGCCGGCCTCGGCAAGCACCCGCACCACACTGCGCCCCAACCGTCCCGCACCGCCGGTCACGACGATGCGGTCGCCCCCGGTCACGGCAGGACACCGGCGACGGCTGAGCCGCGGGCGCCCAGGTCAAGGTCGCTGATCCGGACGGCACGGTCCTCGGCGAGCGAGCGGTTACCGGCCAGGCCCACAACCATGCTGCGTACCCCGTCGCCCCAGTCGGCCGTGCGGCCAAGCGGGTCGTCGCCCCCACCCACGAACACGTCGTGCAGCAGGACGGCGTCGCCGCCGCCGTGCCCGCCAGCGCCCTCCGGAATCGGAACGGTGTGCGCGTGCTCAAAGTGGCGCTGCACAACCAGTCGATCGCCCACGGGTCGTTCGCTGTCGTCGGCGACCAGGTCGGGCCTGGCGCTGGGGTCAACAACGGTTCTCCCCTGCTCATCCACCAGCAC
>JBQELM010000223.1:0-4494 GCA_052103915.1 Mycetocola sp.
CCTCAAACCCGGCATCCTCCAGGGTGCTCTTGGCGTCGGACAGGCTCTCGCCAACAACATCGGGGACGTCAATTGGCTCAGGTCCGATCGACATGATCAGTGTGATCGTGTCCCCGGGTACAAGCACGCGGGACTCGTCGTCAACAAGCTCTGAAATCCCGATGACCTCTCCGTCGGCACGGGTGTCGCTGTACCACCGCTTAACGTCGTCGTTGACGGTGAGACCCGCATCCCTGAGCAGCGTCTTCGCATCCTCAACCGGCAGGGCAACCACCGACGGCAGGGCTCCCGCTGACAGTGTCAGGGTGATGGTGTCGCCCTCATGAGCGTCGCCTCCGTCGGTGACGGTTGTGTCGCCGTTTTGTGCGGAAAGCACAGAATCCGCGGGCACCTCGTCACTGAAGGCCTGGTCAACGTCCCCCTCGTGCAGGCCCAACTCGGTCAGTGCGGCGGTCGCGTCGTTGTGGCTCAACCCGGCCAGTGAAGGGATGGTGACGGGACGCGAACCCTGTGAAATGACAAGCGTGACCGTTGTGCCGGAGCCCACATGAGTTCCCTGGCCGGGGGCCGACTCCAGGACCACTCCCTTTGCGACATAACTGCTGTATTCCTGGGTGATATCTGGCACAAGTCCAAGCGAACTGAGTTCCGACTCGGCGGTTGACTGCTCAAGCCCAACAAGGGTGGGGAGCTCAATCTGCGCGCCAGGGCCAAAACCGAAGTACCACCCGGTGCCCGCCGAGACCCCGCCGAGCACGAGGACGAGGGCAAAAAGGATTCCGCCGCGGCGACGTCGTCGGTTTGCTGTGGCGGTCAGCGTGGTGACCGCATCGTCTGGATCGATTTCCTCGGTGGCGTTGGTCCGAGGGGTGAGGATGAGGGTGTCGTCGTTGGCGTGCTGACGGACCTCCGGGGGGAGCGCAATGGTGTGTCGACTCGCCGCGGAGCTGAGCCCGAGCATGTGCTCGATCTCTCTCAGCCGATCAAGAAGCACCGTTGCGTCGTGGGGCCGCTCATCCGGTTCTCTTTCCGTTGTCCAGAGAACGAGGTCATCAAGTGAGTCGGGGATGGCCGACACAAGCGCGCTCGGGCGGGGTACAGACTCGTTGGCGTGCTGATACGCGATCTGCATGGGCTGCTCACCGCGATACGGCTGCACACCCGTCATCATTTCGTACATCATGATGCCAAGCGCGTAGATATCGCTGCGCGTATCCGCGACGCCCCTCGTGACAAGCTCAGGAGAGAGGTACGCGATGGTTCCGAGCAGGGCCTGGCCGGTTGAGGTGTGTGCGCTTGCCGCCCTGGCCAAACCAAAATCACCGATCTTGATCCGGCCGTCGTCAGCCAGGAGAACGTTCTCTGGTTTCAGGTCACGGTGAACAATGCCGGCACGGTGGGCTGCGGCGAGGCCGCTCGTGACCGCGTCCATAATGTCGACCACCTGCGTTGGTGTGAGCCGGCCGTGGTCACGGAGCAACTCACGCAGGGTGATCCCTGGCAGATACTCCATGACCAGATAAGCGACGTCGCCGTCCTGTCCCTGATCAAACACGCTCACCACGTTGGGGTGTGCGAGTCGGGCCGCTGATCTGGCCTCTTGGATGAAGCGTGTTGTGAAGGTCGAGTCGTCGGAGAGATGACCGTGCATGACCTTCATCGCTACACGACGCTCAAGCCTGATATCTGTTGCCAGGTAGACGGTCGCCATTCCACCGCGTGCGATTCGCGAGCGCACCTCATAGCGGTCGTCGATGAGCCGACCGATTATGGGATCTCCGGTGGAGCTGCTGGTCACGGTTGCGAGTCTAGGGTTGCGATCACGTGCTTCGTCGGCAAAACACCGTGAACGCGGTCATGTTGTCGGGATTATTCCATTGCGTGGCTGTGCCCGGCGCTGGCCGTGTCCATGGCAGAATTGGCGTGTGACTGAATCAACCGATGTTCCCGTCCGCTGGCTAACCATTCCGGAGATCGCCGATCTTCTGGACGAGAGCGTTTCCCGTGTCCGTCGTCTGATCGAGGACAGGCAGTTCATCGGGGCAAAGCGTGACGGCGTTTTTGCTGTACCGGAGCTGTTCTTCCAGGAAAGTGAGCCCATTTCTGCGCTCCGCGGGACGATCATCCTGCTCTCAGACGTTGGCTTCTCCGACGACGAGATTATCGACTGGCTTCTGAGCGTCGAGGAAAGCGTGGGGGACACCCCGATCGCTGCGATCCGTGCTGGTCGTAAGACGGAGATCCGCCGGATCGCTCAGGCACTGGCCTGAGCCGGTTCCCTTCGAGGGGCGTCCTCGGCGTTCCCGCGTCGGAGCTCCCCAATTATCGGTGACGGTTTTGTCGTCTCCTGATCCGGGGCCCGTACGCTCAGGAGCTTCGCCTGGTTGCCTCGTGCGCAAGTTCGGTGAGCCAGCGGGCACTCGCAGCGTGAACGGTGACGTGTGTCACGGCGTCCAGCGCCGTGTTGAGTTCGTCCCTGATCATGCGTTCAACGTCGTCTGACGCACCGGTCGAGATGATGAGCTCGCTGAGCTGTGCAACGCGTTCGTCGCTGAGGGTTCGGTCGCCAAGCGCGGCATTGAGTTCGTCACGAATGTCAGAGTCGGCCTGCTCGATTGCCCTGGCGATGAGGACCGTCCTCTTCCCTTCGCGCAGATCGTCGCCGGCTGGCTTTCCTGTGACGGCGCTGTCGCCAAACACGCCAAGCTGATCATCACGAAGCTGGAATGCGATGCCAAGGGGGAGCGCGTACCGCCGAAGTGCGGTCACTCCCTCTGTTGGCGCACCCGCCGCGAGGGCACCAAGGACAAGCGGGTGCTCAACGCTGTAGCGAGCGGACTTGTGTGTGATCACATCAAGCGCGCGCGGTACCCGCTCGCCGTCGCGCCGACGAGGCCAGGCGTGCTCTTCTGCAACGTCAAGGTACTGCCCGAGAGTCACGCCCAGTCGCATGGTTGAGTACTCCGCCCTCACCGCCGTGGCGGTGTCCTGGTCAAGACTCTGGAGCGCCTCGTCAAGAAGGTCATTGCTCCAGGCAAGGATGACATCTCCCAAAAGAATGGCGGCGGAGCGGCCGAAGCCGTCACGATCTCCTGACCAGTTCTGGGTGTCATGGTGGCCGCTGAACTGCTGGTGGGCCGAGGGCAGGCCCCGCCGAGTGTCCGAGTTGTCGATGAGATCGTCGTGAACCAATGCTGCAGCGTGAAAGAGCTCAAGCGCTGTTGCGAGGAGATCAAGCGCGTGGCCGTCTGGTGAATCAGCCGCGGGGATTGAACCGGTGACGCTCTCCCAGCCTCGGTAGCAGAACAGGGCGCGCAGCCTTTTCCCGCCGCTGAGAAAGCGCAGAGAAACGCTCGTAATCTCGTCAAGTTCCGGGCTCATCGCGCGGAGAATAGGGGTACGCGAGTTGATTGCGTCAAGAATTGTCGTGTCGACTCGGCTTCGGAGATCGCTGCTTTCGGTCACATCGCTAGCCTAGCCTCCGGACAGAACGATAGAATTGTTGTGAGCGGGTACCGGCCGCATCGGGAAGAGGGAAACAATGCCACTGTCAGAGCAGGAGCAGCGACTTCTGAATGAGATGGAGCGCAATTTCTACAGCAATGATGCTGACTTCGTTTCACCGATGGGTAAGAACCGTCGTCCCAGCTACCGGAACATTGTGCTTGGGGCCGTCATCGTTTTGGTTGGCATTGGTGGCCTGATCGCGGGGGTTGGTCTTTCCAGCCCCATCGTTGGGATTGTGGCCTTTGTTGTCATGCTTGGTGGTGTTCTGTTTGCGCTGACTCCGTCGAAGACGCAGGGTGTGGCCGACGCTGCTCCCCAGCAGGCTGCGCAGTCCGCTTCGCGCGCTGAATCAACGTCATCGTCGTTCATGGACAAAATGAATGAGCGTTGGGATCGTCGTAACGACGGCTAGTTTTTTTGATGTAGAGGGGTCCGCTTCGGCGGGCCCCTTTTTTTGTTGCTCTTCGTGGAGCTGCCCCGTCAGTGACCGTGGTCCTGACCGTGGCGCTTCTGCTAGCCCGCTCGAACCCTGATGAATTCGGTTGACGCGAGAGCACGGCGCTCGGCGGGTGATCGTGTTTTTGGTGTTTCCGACCTGCGCTACCGGTGTCTGCGCGTGGCTCCGCCCGCGACTCCGCCCGAGCCTCCATTCCGCTCCACGGTTGTCTCCACCGCGCTCCACCTCTGGTGGGTGGCGGTGCTTTTACGGGTGCTGGGTCGACATTTTTGGTGGCCCCAACGCTGGTCGGCGTGCGTGTGGACACCGGTCACCTGCTGACCGCCACGTTTTCCTCCACTTTCCTCCCCACCCCATAATCCCCATGAATACAGGGATCTGGTCAGAAATTTTTTTGAACTTTCCCCGTATTGGGGGAATATTCAGCCACCAAGTGGAGTAAAGTGGAGTGCAAGGGAAGCTTGGTGGAGCGAAAGGGGGAGGCATGCTGCTCGGCACCTACTCTCCGAAGCTCGATGAGAAGGGGCGGA
>JBQELM010000224.1:0-4492 GCA_052103915.1 Mycetocola sp.
GTGGCGACACCGGTGACGGTGATGTCGCCCGAGGCTGTGCGCTCCGCACCAACCTCAGACACAACGCCACCCAGCGCCGCAGTGTACGGCTCGTAGGCCGCCTCAGCCGCATAGGAGATGCCGGGCTCAACGGTCGACCAGAACGACTCAACCCGGGTGTAGCTCGGGAAGAACCCGCCGGTGCCGGCGGTGCCGATCTCGTAGGTGAACGCGGGAACACCCAGCTCACCGTAGATCCAGTCGATGTCGTTGCCCGCGTTGTCGTACAGGATCTCGCCCGCCTTGCCTGTGGCAAAGTTGTTGGCCGCCGACTGACGGAAACCACTGGCGCGCAGCGGCTCCAGGTTGGGGACATTCGCCGTGCTGTTGTACGCGTACGGGTAGATGACGTAGTTGGAGTACGAGTGCAGGTTCACGTAGGTTCCGCTGCGATCGTCGGGAGCCGCCGTGGTTTCGCCGACACGGTACTCACCAAACAGGTCGGTCAGCAGACCGGACAGGGCCGCGACCTCCGGCTCGGAGTGCGGTGCCGTTCCCTTGTAGGTTGCGGCAGACGGCGTTGAGCTTGTGCTCGCCCCGCCCCATCCGTTGGCCCAGTTGCGGTTCAGGTCGATACCGGCGTGGCTGGAGTTCCAGTTCGTGCTGGTGCGGACGTAGTCCGTGTCGTTCACGTTCTTACGCTGCCAGGCGGCGGAGGTGTTCACCGGGTTGCCGTCGCCGGCGGCGGTCAGACGGACGGCCGGGTCGCTGAGCGCCGTTTCAACCAGCTCGGCACCGTCGGGGTTGTGCTGCAGGACAACCCAGACCTCGGTGTCGTTCAGAAGGGCGGTCGACTGTGCGTCGGTGCCGTAACCGTTGAGCAGCTGGGTGGTGTAGCGCCAGGCCAGCTCACTGGTGATGATCTCGCGCGGGTGGCTCTGGGCGATGAGTGCGAAGCGGGGGCGGCCGTCCTGGCCGTCGGTGTAGTCGGGCTGATCGGCGACATCACCGGTGATGCGGAGCGCAAGCAGGTCGCGTCCGCCGCGGTTCTGGGTCTTCAGCCAGGAGTCACCGTAGTCAACAAGCTGGACCAGCTCAGGGTAGGCGGCGGCAACGTCGCGAGCGAACTGCTCCTGAGCGTCAACGGTCCGGTACCCGCCGAAGAAGGTCTCGTAACGGTTGTCCGCGATTCGCTCGGGGAGCGGGTAACCGGCGGGGTCGTCCGCGGCGGCTGCGCTCAGCCGGTTCTGGGCAGCGGATCCGATTGAATCGGCGTAGAGCTCGGTGGTGAGCGGCTCAACACCGAGCTCCTCAAGCTCCTCATCGGTGCGGGCATCACCAAGGATGACAAGTTCGTTGCGGTCCGAGCTGATGACATCAAGGTCGGCAACGGCGTCGGCGTCAGCGGCGTCAACGGTGTACAGGTAGCTCTCATCGAGGGCGTCGGCGGTGGCGATGCCCGGGCTCAAGGCCAGGGTGCCAATGCCGAGTGCTGCGACCGCGAATGCGGCGCCAACACGGCGGGGGGTGGGGGCCACGGAGGGGTCCCTTCTGTGGAGAAATGTGATTAGGGTGCGTGTGGTGCGTCCTCGGAACCGTGTCCGGTGTCGGGGATAAACCCAGACCTTAGAGCGAGCTATGAAGAACGACCAAAGCCGTCCGACACCAAACGTCATGGAGCCGTCACATGCGGACACGGGCGCCACAGCCCGCCAGAACCGGCCCAGACACGGCCGCATCTATTACGAAATATTCCGGGTTCTGGCGCTCAGGTTTTTGTCTGGAGGGCCGAAGCCGTAGCGTGGTGCCGCACGTCACGATCACAGCACCCGATGACGGCGGAACCCCGCCACAGCGTGACACACCCATGGAGGACACCACATGTCAATCACACGTAAGCTCGCCGGCACCATCGCCGGACTCTCCGCCATTGTTCTGCTGGCCGGCTGCGCCTCAGGTGCCGGTGACGCAGACGCCAAGGGCAGCGAAGAAAACCCCGTCAAGATCGGTGTTGTTGGCGCATCTGACCCGCAGTGGACCTCGTTCGCTGAGGCTGCTGAGGCCGAGGGCATCAGCATCGACGTCATCGACTTCGCCCAGTACGAGCAGCCCAACCCGGCCCTGACCGCTGGTGAGATCGACCTCAACCAGTTCCAGCACATCGTGTACCTCGGTGAGTACAACCAGTCCTCCGGTGAGGACCTGACCCCGATCGGTGCAACGGCGATCTACCCCCTCGGCCTGTACTCCACGCAGTACGACTCCGTTGAGGACATCCCCGCCGACGCCACCGTCGCCGTCTCCAACGACCCGTCCAACCAGGCCCGTGGCCTGCTTGTTCTCCAGTCAGCCGGCCTGATCGAGCTGACCGGTGGCGGAAGCATCTTCTCCGGTCTGGACGAGGTCGACACCGCGGCGTCAAAGGTCAAGGTCACCGAGCTGGAGCCGTCGCTCACCGCGACCTCGCTGCCGGACGTCGCCGCCGCCGTCATCAACAACGACTTCATCACCGACGCTGGCCTGTCCGCTGACGACGCCATCGCCCAGGACGACCCCAGCGACCCCAACGCGCTTCCCTACGTGAACGTGTTCGCCGCCAAGGCCGAGGACAAGGACAACGAGACCTACCTCAAGCTTGTCCAGATCTTCCAGGACACCCAGTCCGTTCAGGACGACCTGGTTGAGACGTCGGGCGGAACCGCTGTCCTGCTGAAGACCCCGGTTGCCGACCTGGTTGAGTCGCTTGCGACCGTTCAGGCCGACATCGCCGAATCCAAGTAGGGCTGATCCCGTACGATTCCATTGATGCTGTTCCGGCGCGGAGTAACCTCGGCGCCGGAACAGCTGTCTGTGAGGGAGGGAATATGACGATCGTTTCTCTGCGCGACGTGCGCAAGGACTACCCGGCACCGCGGCGCTCCGCCGCGCCCGTTGCCGCGATCGACGGTGTTGATCTTGACGTGAACGAGGGGGACATCTTCGGGATCATCGGATACTCCGGCGCGGGCAAATCAACCCTTGTGCGGTTGATCAACGCGCTTGAGCCGGTCAGCTCCGGAAGCATCACCGTGCACGGCACCGACATCACCCAGCTTTCGGAGAAAGAACTGCGTGGTGTGCGGTCGGGGATCGGCATGATCTTCCAGCAGTTCAACCTCTTTAACGCAAAAACCGTTCGCGGAAACATCGACTACCCCCTCCTTGTCGCCGGTGTGGCCAAGGCGGAGCGGGTGGCGCGGGTGGCCGAGCTCCTTGAGTTTGTTGGCCTGGCCGATAAGGGCGACAACTACCCCGACCAGCTGTCCGGGGGCCAGAAGCAGCGTGTGGGGATCGCCCGGGCTCTGGCGACGAGTCCGCGCATCCTGCTCGCCGATGAGGCCACAAGCGCGCTTGACCCGGAGACCACGCAGGACGTGCTTGATCTGCTGCGCCGGGTGAACCGTGAGCTGGGCATCACCATCATCGTCATCACCCACGAGATGGAGGTCATCCAGTCGCTGGCCACGCGCGTTGCCGTGATGGAGAAGGGCCGTGTTGTTGAGCTTGGCGACACCTTCGACGTGTTCTCCAACCCGCACGAGCGTGCGACCAAGAGGTTCGTGTCCACGGTTGTGAAGGGTGTTCCTCAGGGCGAGGAGCTGGCTGTTCTGGCCGCGCGACACCCCGGCCGGATCATCACCGTCGCCATCAGGGAGGGCGGGCTGAGCCAGATTGAGGTGTTCAGGGCGATCACCGCGGCCGGTATTGGTTTTGAACTCATCTACGGCGGCATCCACGACATCCAGGGCCGCACCTTCGGCAACCTGACGCTCTCGCTTGACGGCGATACCGCCGCGATTGCACGGGTGGTTGCTGAGCTGTCCGCCCGCGTCACCATCACGGAGGTGAACTAATGGATGATCTGATTCGGCTCACCCCGCTGTTCTGGGAGGCGATTGGTGAGACCCTTCAGCTGGTCTGGCTGAGCCTGCTGTTTGGTGGGCTTGGTGGTCTGCTGTTTGGTGGGCTGCTGTACGCCACCCGTCCCGGAAGCCTGTTCCCGAACGGTTTCGTCTACGGACTGGTCAACGTCATCGTCAACATCTTCCGGCCGATCCCGTTCCTGATTTTCCTTCCGGCTGTTCAGCCGCTGGCGAGGGCACTCGGCATTGTGGCCATCGGCACGGGGTTCGCGATTTTTGCGATCTCCCTTGCCGCGTCGTTTGCCATTGCCCGACTGGTTGAGCAGAACCTGCTCACCGTCAATCCCGGTGTGATTGAGGCCTCGAGGGCGGCCGGTGCCTCGCGCCTGCGGACTATGTTCCAGATCGTGATCCCCGAGGCCCTTGGCCCGCTGATCCTTGGCTTCACCTTTGCGTTTGTCGCACTGGTCGATATGTCTGCCGTAGCCGGGTACATCGGTGGCGGTGGTCTGGGTAACTTTGCCATCCAGTACGGCATGCGCCAGTTCAACCCGACGGTGACCTGGGCTGCCGTGATCATCATCATCATTCTGGTCCAGCTGATTCAGTTC
>JBQELM010000225.1:0-459 GCA_052103915.1 Mycetocola sp.
CAGGGGGGAGATGGCATGGATACGCGATATCGGTGGGTGGCGGCTGGAGGAGCGATCATCGCCGGGAGCGTCCTAATGACGGGGTGCTCACCGGGCGGGGATGCGCACTCGCAGTCGGTATCCTTTGCCCGTATGGACGAGGCATACGCCGCTGTTGACGGCGTGATCGGGTGCACCGCTGACGCCGATGACATGCCCGTTGCCCCGATGGACGGTTCTGCCACGTTGGCGACGGACCAGCGGATGTGTGTTCCCCTCATCCAGCTTGACCTGTATGCGGATCATGATGCTGTGCGGGACAGCCTCGAGGTCTGGTCCCGGTCTGAGCAGGGAGAGGTCCACGTCGTCTCCGGCGACAACTGGATGCTGGTTGACCTGTCGCGTATCGATGGGGGACAGGCATCGGAGAAGGACCTCAGCGCGGTCGCTGACGAGCTGGGCGGGCGGTACGAGGTGGTT
>JBQELM010000225.1:469-4487 GCA_052103915.1 Mycetocola sp.
CCCCCACGCGCGGTGCGCTCACCGGGGGAGCCCTGCGAGCAGGGCCCCCCCCTCGGCCGCACCGGTGGCCGGGCCCCGCTGAGGGGCCCGGCCACAGCCGTGTGGTGTGGTCAGAGAGGAACTCCGACCACGTCAGCGACTACTCACTCGGAGTGTGCTCCTCCAGCCCCGCCGGTGTTGCCGCAGCGCGGCGGCGGCGAATCAGCAGCAGTGCGCCAGCGCCAAGCAGCAGGGCGGCCAGGGCCGCAAAGCCACCGATCTGAGCACCACTCTGGGCGAGCGAACCGTCTGCGGATGGCCGGGTTCCCGGCTTCGCGCTGTCGGAGTCAGCGTCCGAGCCGGAGCCGGTGCTCGAACCCGTGCCGGTCACGCCAGCCGAGCCGGAGCCCGTGCTTCCGTCGGCGTCGGACTCGGATGCTCCACCGTCGGCGGCACCAACCGCTGCCGCGTTGGCGTCGGTTCCGGCACCGTCAGCAGCCGCATCGGAACCAGCAGCGTTTGCATCGGACGACGCACCGGAGCCGTCGGAGCCAGCGTCAGACCCGTCGGCGTTGCCCTCGGCATCAGCATCCGAACCGGAACTGTCTGCGTCAGCATCGGTGTCAGCGTCGTCGGCAACCACAACGGTTGCGGTGACGGTCGGCTCGGCGAGCTCCTCATCCAGCTCCATGTCGAAGACGGGGATGTCCTCGGCATCAAAGTGCACGCGGCGCACAAACATGTCGCGACCGCTCAGGCCGTTGTTGTCGGTCCTGGCATGGAACACATAGATGAGGTTGCCGTGCTCGTCCTCCGACCACATGCCGTGACCGGTGCCCAGCTGCCACTCGCCGTTGAACAGGCCCGACTTCTGCACCGGGTAGTTCAGCTTGGTCCAGGACGCCGGATCGGTCAGGTCCGTGTCGCCGGAGGCGTCGGCCATGACCAGACCGGTGGTGTACGTGTCACCAACGGTTGATCCGGAGTAGATCATGTAGAACGTCCCGTTGTGGTTGAGCACGTTGGGGCCCTCGGCGATGGTGTTGTCCCAGGCGTATTCCGGAACGACGATCCGCACCGGCTCAGACGTCAACCGGGTCGGGTTGGCAGGGTCAACGCGGGCGATGAAGTTCGCGCCCAGCTGCTGCCAGCTGTAGTACGACTGACCGGCCTCGTCCTGGAAGAACGTCATATCGAGCGAGATGCCAGCGAGCTGGTTGAGCGCTGAACCGTCGGCCCGCACAACCTCCTGCGCCTTGGTCCAGCTGGCCGGGTCGGACGGGTCAAGGTCGTTGCCGTCGGCGTCCTGGTTCAGCTGGATGATCGATGCACGACCGGTCCACATGTCCGGGTTGTTGCTGTAGCAGGGCATGAACAGGATCGACAGTCGCCCGTTGATCTCGTGGAACTCGGGAGCCCAGAAGCAGCCGGTGATGGTGCGGCCGAGCGCATCGGTGTCACCGCGCTTGAGTAGCTTGACCTCGGCTGCTCCCGCCTCGTCAGACAGGCCGGAGATGCTGTCGGCCATGCGGACGGGCATGAATGCCTGGCTCTGCTGCACAACGTTGTCACCGTACAGATCGTTGGTGGCGATCATCAGGTACTTGGTTGTGCCGTTCCAGTCGAACTTGTAGACCGACGGGTCAGCACGCTCATCGGCGAACGGGGTCGGGTACGTCGTCTGGGTCACCTCACCGGTGATCTGGTATTCACCCGGGGTGCTGACGTCAACGTCCGAGGTGTCCCACTCGGTGACGGGCAGTGTTCCGGTTGAGCCGTCCGAGTACTCCAGGTTGACCCGCGTGGGCAGTTCGTCCGTGTTCAGCTCCTCGCCCCGGTCAAGGGTGACGGTGTCAAACGGGGTGTAACCGGTGTTGGTGATCCGGCCAAAGCGCTGGTCAAGACCGGCGGCGATGCTGGACGGGACACTCAGCTGGGTTCCGGCGGCATAGTTGGGAATGTCACTTGCCTCGGCGACGGGGGTTGACCCCGTTGCCCTGCCCAGCTGTGCCGCACCGGCGGCCGCACGGCCAACCGGGGCGGTCTCGTCGGTCAGGCTCGTGAAGGCCTGGGTCTTATCCACCCCGGAGTCGTTTGTCCACGACACCCGGTACAGCTCGGCCGCGCTGTCGTACACCGCGGTCGGCGAGTTCACGCCGCCGGTCTCGTCCAGGCGAAGCAGGGCGTGCTCGGTGTAGCTGCGCAGGTCGGGCGAGGTGGCCAGAACAACGCTGTGTGCCTCTGTTCCATCCGATCCGCCGCCACGGGCGAGCCGGGTGGCGACGACACCGTACTCACCGTTGGCCAGGGTGAACACCGACGGGTCCTTCAGGCTGCGCAGAATTCCGCTGCTTGTGCCACCGGCCGGAACGGTCTGGGATGTCGTGGGGAAGAAGATGCCGTAGTTCTCGTTCAGCGGCGACCAGCCACCGTCAGCGTCAAGCGCCAGGTGCATGCTGTACGCGACGTCGGCGTTGTTGGCTTCCTGGTCGGTGGTCGGCGTGCGGTTGTAGGACAGCAGCTGGGCCGACTCCTGCTCCGGGAGCAGCGTGATCGTGAACGTCTTGGTGACCGTTGAGTCGGGGTGCGAGCTGCGGGCGATGGTGGCGTCAACCGTTGCGGTGACGGCCTTATCCGCGTCCGTGCTGAGCGCCCGGCCGTCAAGAGTGGCGTTCTGCGGGTTGCTGAGCGCGACGTTCAGGCCCTCCGGTGCTTCGGGCAGCTCCGCACCGCTGGTCAGCGTCGGCGGCACAACATAGAGGGCTGCGGCCTCCTCTGCGCGCTGCTGCTCTGACTTGGTTGAGGGCTGCACGTTCAGCGTGTAGCTGCGGTTCTGCGCCACACCACGCACGGTGGCCGTTGCGGTCAGGGTGACGGGGACAGCAGCCTCACCCTGCTCCGGCTGGGTGACCCGGCCGGTTGTGCTGATGACGGCGGGGTTGGACGACTCCCAGCTCACGGCGCCACGCTGGGTGGGCAGCGACACAACCTCACCGGTGACGTCACCGTCGGTGAGCGTGATGCTGTCAAGCAGGCCGGTGGCCAGGCTCTCCAGCGACGCCGTGTTGATGGTGGCGTCGGTGGTGTTGATCGCGTCAACCTGCTCATCGCTGAGCGCGCGGTCGTACACCCGGAATGCCGACACCTCGCCGGCGAAGAAGCCGTCCGGCCAGGGGGAGCGTCCGATCGCGTTGATCGACTGATCGGTGATTGACGCGGGGGTCAGCTGGGTGGGGGTGCTGCCCACCTTCACGCCGTCAACGTAGAAGCTCAGCGTCTTGGCGTCGCCGTCGATGACGCTGGTGAGGGAGTACCAGCGGTCGGCGGTGAGGGCGCTGGGGCTTGCCGCGTTGGACTCTCCGCTGTTGGAGCGGGTGGTGATCGCTGTGCGTGCGTTGTCGCGGACGCTGGTGAAGTAGTACGCGTTGGTGCTGTCGCTGCCGATGCTCCACAGGAAGTTGTAGTCGCGCTTCATCGCGGCGGTGAACTTCACCTCCGTGGAAATGGTTGCGGAGTTCGCGGTGCCGAGCAGACGCTCGGGCAGGCGGACCCAGTTGGCGGTGGCTGAGGTTTTTGCTCCACCAACAAAGCGCAGTGACGAGCCGGTCCACTGGCTGTTCTGGCCGTTCACGACCGTGGCGTCTGCACCGCTGCCGTGGTTGGTGATGGTTGTTCCGCTTGTCTGGTCAAAGCGGTAGTCGGCGAGCAGGCCGTCCGTGGGGACAACGGCGTCCGGGGCGGCCTGGGCCGGGCTGAGCGAACCGGTGCTTGGTATCGCCAGCGTGGCCGCGACAACAAATGCCGTGGCCAAACCGATCGTGCGGCGTCTGTGCCGCGAGGGTGCGTGGGATGTCATGCTGACCTTCCTGGTGGTGGGGCGCACGGTGCCCGTTGGGCGGTGTGCAGGGAAGAGCGGTGGGGGGAGGGGCGACGTGCGGTCGCCCCTCCCGCTGGTTGGTGGGTCGCGGTGCTAGCTGGACGGGGTGGTGCTGCGGCGTCCGCGCCGGTGCGCCATCACACCGAGCAGCGCCAGAGCGAG